>DATDHP010000522.1:0-3441 GCA_036521515.1 Vicinamibacterales bacterium | reverse complement strand
CCTTGACGTAGTACCCGACGCCGCGGACGCCGAACTCGCCGAAATACGCGAGATCCTTGCGAATCTGCGCCGCGTTGAGATGAAACTGCTCTGCCAGGGCCTGCGAGGAGATGGTCTGCACGCCGGCGGCGTCGAGCTCGTTGAGGCAGCGGAGGTAGACTGACAGGCGGTTGGTCGTCAGTTCCGAGACCTGCTCGGGCGTCTGCCGCCGCTTGTTCGACCGATTCACAAGGTTCAATGCTACCATCACGCGCCATGGCGCAACTGACTACGCGGGCCGCTGCCGAGCCGACGAAGACGACATTCCAACCGTACGTCCCGCCCGCGCAGTCGCCTCGAGAATTCACGGGCAAAGCCATCGTGCTCGGGATTCTGTTTGGTCTGTTGTTTGGCGCCTCCACGGTATATCTCGGCCTGCGTGCCGGTCTCACGGTGAGCGCATCGATTCCAATCGCCGTGCTGGCGATCTCGGTGTTGAAGCGCCTCGGCGGCTCGACTATTCTCGAGAACAACATCGTCCAGACGATCGGATCGGCGGGCGAGTCGCTTGCCGCGGGCGTCGTGTTCACCATCCCGGCGTTGATCTTTCTCGTGCCGTTCGGACCCGCGTACTTCAATTACCTCCAGATGACGGTCCTGGCCATTGCCGGGGGGATCCTCGGCGTCCTGATGATGGTCCCGCTGCGACGCGCGCTCATCGTGAAGGAGCACGGCGTGTTGCCGTTTCCCGAAGGGACGGCCTGCGCCGACGTGCTCGTCGCGGGCGAACGCGGCGGGGCGCTGGCAAAGATGGTCTTCCTCGGGCTCGGCATCGGCGCGCTGTGGAAGGCCCTGTCCTGGATCGTGCAGATTTTCCGGACAACCATTGGCTACACGTTCGCGCGCGCGAGCTTCTTCCCGAATGCGACGATCAACCTCGATTTGTCGCCCGAGTACATGGGGGTCGGTTACGTGATTGGCCCGCGCATCGCGGGCGTCATGTTCGCCGGCGGCGTGCTGTCATGGCTCGTGCTGCTGCCGCTTCTCTCCTATCTGGGGAACTTCATGACCGTGCCGCTGCCGCCGGTTCCGGCGAGCGGCTTGCGGATCGATCAGATGAGCGCTCCACAGTTGTGGAGTGCCTATATTCGCTATACGGGCGCCGGAGCCGTGCTGGCAGCCGGTCTCATCACGCTCGCTCGGACCATTCCGACCATCGTCACGTCGTTCCGGGAGAGCGTCAAGGACTTTGGGGCGGCCACCGGCGGAACGGCCACCCGCGTACGGACCGAGCGCGACATGCCGCTCAGCATCGTGGTCGTGGGCTCGCTCCTGCTGGCTGCGTTCCTCGTCGTCGCGCCGGGCGCGCCGACCCAGGGCAACGTGCTGTCGGCCGTCCTCGTGGTCCTGTTCGGCTTCTTCTTCGTGACCGTGTCGTCGCGTATCACCGGCCTCATCGGCAACTCGTCGAATCCCATCTCGGGCATGACAATCGCGACGTTGATCCTGACCTGCACCATCTTCGTCGCCGTGGGCTGGGTGGGCGAGACCTATGCGCCGATCGCGCTCGGCGTTGGCGCCGTGGTTTGCATCGCTGCGGCGATCGCCGGAGCGACCTCACAGGACCTCAAGACCGGCTTCATCGTCGGCGCGACGCCCGTGTCTCAGCAGATTGGCCTCGTCATCGGCGTCGTCACCGCCGCGTTCGTGATCGGTGTCACCACGCTCTATCTCCACAATGTGATGACGATCGGGTCGAACTCGCTGCCAGCGCCCCAGGCGACGCTCATGTCCACAATCATTCGCGGGCTGCTTAGCCAGAACCTGCCGTGGGGGCTCGTGCTCGTCGGCGTCTTCATCTCCGTGACGCTCGAGCTGTGCGGCATCCGGTCGCTCTCTTTCGCTGTTGGATCGTACCTGCCGATTGCGACAACGGCGCCGATCTTCGTCGGTGGCATCGTGCGCTGGTGGGTCGAGAGCAAGACCGGCAGGCGCGACGAGTCAGAGATCAGCAGCGGCACCCTCTTCAGTTCGGGGCTTATCGCAGGCGGCTCGCTGGCCGGCATCCTGTACGCTGCACTTTTCGGCCGTAACCTCCTCCCGGCTGCCGACGATGCCGAGACACTGGGGCTGGTCCCGTTCCTTCACGAGGGAACAGTTGGCATGGTGGCGGGCGGTCTTCTCTTCGCCGCGCTGGCGGTTATCCTCAGCCGCATGGCGATGCGCAAAGTAGAATAAGCGTGTGAAGCGCCTCGGGACTTTCGCGGCGGTCTTCCTCCTCCTCTGCGCCGCCAGTGCGGAGGCGCAGACGGCTGCGCGCCGTTTGACGACGCTCGACGCAGTTCGCCAGTTCCCAGGGTACTTCCACCTTCAAAACCTGCTGCTTCGGGGTGAGCTTGCCGAAAGCGACTCCCGCGTGACGTTCAGGGCGGCAGACCAGGAGATGCGGGTGTTCCTGGCTGCGGGCGTTTCCGCGAGCAGCGGCCCAGTAGAGATCCGGGCAACGATGATCGACGTCGGCCGCCTCGAGCCTGGAGATCCACGTGTATCGCCCTTTGTCGGCGGTCAGGGTGCCTTGGCGGCTGGCGACAAGGCGTTCGACGCGGAACGCTGGCCGAGGCCAGGTGAAGTGCTCGTGCTCCAAGTCACCGGGGTCACGTCGGCACAACCCGCGACCACGGCGACGATCCGTGCGCTGGCTCTCGAGCCGTGGCGCTTCGAGGGACAGCGCATCACGGTCGTGGGCCAGTTCCGTGGGCGCAACCTGCTCGGGGATTTACCGGCCTCGCCTGCCAAAGGGCGTTACGACTTCGTGGTGCGCTCGACGGATGGAGCCATCTGGGTGACGGGCCTGCGCCCGCGCGCGCGCACCGTCGAGCTGAACGTCGATGCACGCGTGGATACGGGGCGCTGGGTGCAGGTCACGGGCACGGTCGCTCGCGAACGCGGGCTCGTCATGATCGTGGGGACGACGTTTGCGGAGGCGGCGGCGCCCGAGTTGCCCGCCGCGATTGAAGAGCCATCCGCCCCGGCGATACCGCTGCTGCCGGTCGAAGTGGTGTTCAGCTCGCCTACACCTGACGAGACGGAGGTTGGGGCCACGACGACGGTGCGCGTGCAGTTCTCGCGCGGCCTGAATCCAGCCACGCTGGCCGGACAGATTCGCGTCGGCTACCTCGGCGCCGCACCCGGAGGTCCGCCGCTCGAATTCACGCCGACCTACGATGCGGCAAACCGCGCCGTCGAGATCAAGTTCGCGCAACCGCTCGAGCGCTTCCGCACCGTTCGCGTGGAGGTCCTCGACGGCGTGAAGGGATTCGACGGTGCCCCGTTCACGCCGTGGACGCTGACGTTCTCTGTCGGCGGCTAGTCCCCTGGAAGCGTGGTTCGTTGCCTAAGTCCCGGAGCGCGGCGCCCGGATGGCAAGGCGCGACGACCGAGCATATTCGGCATATGTGAGGG
>DATDHP010000521.1:0-1930 GCA_036521515.1 Vicinamibacterales bacterium | reverse complement strand
GCCCGCGCCGGTGCCGACCTTCTGCTATCTGGCCGGCGCCGCCGGCAGCGGCAAGACCTTCGCGACCAAGGCGTGGGCCGAGCGCGACCGGGGGCTGCTGCTCTGCGCGACGACCGGGATCGCGGCGATCAACCTGGGCGGGGAGACCATCAACTCGGTGCTGGGGTTCTTCGACACGGCCAGCCTGCAGGAGAAGTTCCTGACCGGGTTTCTGACGGCGCGGCTCGGCAAGCTGTGGCGGGCCGGCGTCACGCGCCTCGTCCTCGACGAGGTGAGCATGCTGGCGGGCGATCAGCTCACCTACCTGGTGAAGGCGATCGAGGAGGTCAATGGGCGCGGCTACGTGCTGGGGAGCTGGGCGGACGCGGACGAGTGCCCGCCGCCGCAGTTGGGCCTCACCCTGGTCGGCGACTTCCTGCAGCTCGCCCCGGTCAAGGCGAGCTATGCCTTCGAGTCGCCCGAATGGGCGCGGGTCGCCCCGCACGTCCGCACGCTCACCGACATCCGCCGGCAGGCCGATCCCGACTTCATCACGATGCTCGGCGCGGCCCGGCGCGGCGACGGGCGGGTGGTGGCCGAGTACTTCGCCAGCCGCGGCGGCCTCCAGCAGGAGACCGACGACCGGTTCGAGGGGCCGACCATCGTGGCGAAGAACGAGTCGGTCGACCGCTACAACTACCTGCGGATGGCGCAGCTGACGGGCCACGACATCCACTTCGCCTCCAGCCGCTGGGGCGAACTGCGCAGCGAGTGGGGCCGGCCCGACAAGCCGCCGCACACCTGGGGGATCCCGCAGACGCTGACGGTCAAGGCCGGGGCGCTGGTGATGATCCTCAGCAACGACCGCGACCCCAAGACCCGCGCATTGCGCTATGTGAACGGCGACCTCGGCACCGTGGTCGATGCGACGGAGACGACCGCGCTGGTCCAGCTGCAGCGCAGCGGCGAGACGGTCGAGGTCCTGCCGGTGACGCGGCAGGTCAAGGTGCCGTGCGACGGCGCGCGGCGGACAGCGCTGCGCGCGGAGGGGAAGACCGACCGGATCGACGGCAAGTGGGAGATCACGGGCGCGATCAGCTATCTCCCGCTGCGCATCGCCTATGCGACGACGGTGCACAAGAGCCAGGGGCTGAGCCTCGACCAGGTGCAGGTCAACATCCGCGACGCGTTTTTCAAGACGCCAGGGATGCTCTACGTCGCGCTGAGCCGCGCGCGCACCGCCGCAGGCCTCCGGCTGGTTGGGTCGCCCCGCGCCTTGATCGAACGCTGCGTGAGCGACCCGCGCCTGCGAGAGTGGGTATGACCACGGGCGCGCCCATCACGCTCGTCCGGGGCGATCGCCTGTTCCTCAACGAGCCGGAACAGCGCCTCGGACGCTGGATCGGCGAGCAGCGCCACCGCATCAACACGGAACGCGGCTGCACGCCACGCGTCGTCCAGCAGGACGACCGGATCCGATCGAATCATCGCGCGGGCGCGATGGCGGAAGTGGCCGTCGCACGCCGGCTGAACCTGTACCCCGAGCTGCAGTTCACCGAGTATCGCGGCTTCAACCTGCGTCTGGCCAGCGGGGATCTCATCGGGGTGACCTACAGCGGGGCGTTCGAGTGCGTCGTGGACCAGCGCCGGGTCCACGACCACCGGCAGGAGCACAAAGACACACCGGATCTCTACATCGCCCTCACCGGCGAGCTGCCGCAGTTCGTCTTCGCCGGCTGGGCGACCCACGCCGAGCTGCTCGCCGCCCCCCTCGACGACCGCGGCTACGGCCCGTGCTACGTGCTCACGACGCTGCGCTCACCCCTGGACGTGCTCACGCTCCCCCGGGGAGCCGGCTACCGATGAAGATCCTCTGCACCCACCCGGGCCGCTACGGCGACTGCCTGTGGGCGCTGGCGACGGTGCGGGCGCTCAGCCAGGCCCTCGACAC
>DATDHP010000520.1:0-2242 GCA_036521515.1 Vicinamibacterales bacterium | reverse complement strand
GAGCCGGCTCGCCGACGCCATTGGTCCACAAGGGCTGCCGAAAACCTATGCCCTCCTGCTTGCGGCGCTCTCGCTCGTCCTGATTGCCCGATCGCTGGCGCGCCGGCGCGAGGCGCGGCCACTCGACAACGCGGCGGGCGCTCGCACGGCACCCCGTGTGCTCCGGCGCATCGCGGGCATGCTGACCATCGGCATCGTCTACATCCTGGTCGCGCCGTGGCTTGGCTATCCTCTGTCCATCGCCGGGCTGATTCTCGCCACCACGTATTACCAGGGCGGCGAGATCAACCGCCAGGTCGCGCTGGTGGCGGTGACGGGTGCGCTCTTTTTCTGGGCGCTGTTCGTGCTGATCATGGGCATTCCGCAACCGCCGGGCTGGTGGCCCGCTCTGTTGTAATACAAACCCGTGAAATCTTGTTTTCTGACAGGAATTGCGTGAGGGTTTGTATTACAAGATGCGGCGGGCCCGCGGGCCCGCCGCCTAGCGCGGATGCGCTCTTTGCGTGCGGGGCAGCCGCGCTGTGATCGCCGCCTTCGCGGACGTCTTCACGGCGGGACTCGTCGTCGCCGCGTTCGGCGGCGTGGCATGGGGCATTCTCGGCGGCTCGTTGCCCGGCCTGTCGCCGTCGATCACGATGGCCCTGCTCCTGCCGTTTACCTTCGGCATGGATCCCACCATCGCCATCGTCCTGCTCGCCTCGACGTATGTCGGCGCCGAGTACGGCGGATCGATCCCCGCCATCCTCATCGGCACGCCCGGCACGAACGCGGCTGCGGCGACGGTCATCGACGGCTACGCGATGATGAAGCAGGGACGAGCCGACGAGGCGCTCGGGATATCGCTCTATTCGGGTTTCGTCGGCGGCCTCTTCGGGCTCATCGTGCTCGTGCTCCTGACAGAGCCGTTGTCGAGCGTCGCCCTGGCCTTTACGCCGCCTTCGTACTTTGCGCTCGGCGTCCTCGGTCTCAGCGTGATCGCGTCGGTCTCGGGGGACTCCCTGGTCAAAGGCCTGATCGCAGGGTTCCTGGGCCTGATGATTTCGGCCGTCGGCACGGATCCCGTCACCGGAGTAAGCCGGTTTACGTTCAACTCGCCTGAGCTGCTGTCCGGCATCCCTCCGATCCTGGTGATGGTGGGACTGTTCGCCATCGGGGAACTGCTCGCGCAGAGCGGCGTACCCGGGTGGCATAGAGCTGCAACAACGGCGACGCGGGTGAAGTTTCCTGGTCCCGCGATGTGGCGACGCATTGCCCGCCCCCAGGCCATCGGCTCGGTCATCGGCACCTTCGAGGGCTGCATGCCGGGCGGTGGCGGCACGATCTCGGCGTTCCTTGCGTACAACGAAGCGCGGCGATGGTCGTCTCGCCAGGAGGAATTCGGCAAAGGTTCACCCGAAGGCATCGCCGCGCCGGAAGCAGCCAACAACACGGTCGCGTGCACCGCGCTCGTGCCCATGTTGAGCCTTGGTATTCCGAGCTCGAACTCCTCCGCCGTGCTGCTCGGCGGGTTCCTGATTCACGGCCTCGTTCCCGGGCCCATGCTGTTCGTGAAGAATCCGGAGGTTGTCAACGGCCTGTACGCCGGCCTGTTGACGGCCAACATCGCGATGGTGATCCTTGGCTACCTGATCATGACGCCGTGTCTCTGGGTGGTGAACCGGCCGAAGCCGTACCTGATGGCGTTCATCTACGCGTTTGTCGTGTCAGGCGTGTACTCGATCGAAGCCAATCTGTTTCACGTCGGGCTGGCGCTCGGATTCGGAGTGGTCGGCTATGCCTTCCGCTACTTCAGAGTGCCGTTCCTGCCGATGGTGCTCGGCGTGGTCCTCGGGTTCATGGTGGAGTCGAACTTCCGCCGCGCGCTCGTCCTGTCCAGTGGCGACTACCTCACTTTCCTGCGGGATCCGATTTCCGCCGCGCTGCTCGGCCTGGCACTCGTCTTCGTGGGCGGCTCAATCGTGCGCCAGTCGATCGACCGGCGACGGAAGAGCCACCCGGCCGCCGTCGACGTGGGTTGACAACGCCATTCAACAACGAATCAACAATCGACAATCCAGCAGTCGAGATTGATCCCGCGCTCAACGGCGCGCGGCTGACGTCGTCGTGCCGCTCGAATCCGGAACGAGCATCCGGATCATGCCGTCCTGCCGCGACGTGAGGAAGAGCTCCCCATCGCGGCTGCGCCCGAGGTGGAGGTCCGCACGGGTGGCCGTGGCTCCATTGGTCGCTTCCACGAGCTCCC
>DATDHP010000519.1:0-6110 GCA_036521515.1 Vicinamibacterales bacterium | reverse complement strand
GAGCGACTGGCCGCGCTAGGCGTGATCGATGATCGACACCTCGACCGCCTTGATGGTGACCGGATCGGCGTTGATGCCGAGCACGCAGGCACCTTCACACGGCGCCGGGCACAGGCGGCCAGTGAACTCGGGGAAATTGTTGGTGGCGTGCAGCCGCTCGATCGCCGCCTGCCAGCGATCGCGGTAGACGAAGTCGTTCCAGTCCGGGATGAGATTGCCGAGCGGGCAGCCCTGGTGGCAGAACGGGATGCCGCAGTCCATGCACCGCGCCCCCTGCAGCTGCAGGTCGGCCTTCGGATACGGCAGGTAGACCTCGCGCCAGTCCCGCAGCCGCTCGTCCACCGGCCGGGTCGGGTGCTTCTTCCGCTGGATCTCGATGAAGCCAGTCGGCTTACCCATGCAGGGCCTGTCCGGCAGCCACCTTCACAGCGCTCGCAGCCGTCGCAGCTGCCCCAATCGGCGCGCTCGCCGTCACGAGGGTGACGCGATCGATCTTCGCCTCGGCCTTGCGCTTGGCCTCCGCCGCCATCGCCTTCTTGTAGTCGCGAGGCATCACCTTGACGAACCGGCGGATGACGGTGCCCCAGTCGGCGAGCAGCGCTTCGGCGTACCGGCTGCCGGTGTAGGTCGCGTGCTTCACGATCGCGACGTGCAGGAAATCAATGTCGTCGCCGTCGATCAGCGGCTCGAGGTCGACCATCTCGCGATTGCACCGCCGCTCGAACCGGCCATCCCCGTCGAGCACGTACCCGATGCCGCCGCTCATGCCGGCGGCGAAGTTGCGGCCGGTCCGGCCGAGGATCACCGCCCGCCCGCCGGTCATGTACTCGCACGCGTGGTCGCCCACGCCTTCCACGACCACGGTGGCGCCGCTGTTGCGCACGCAGAAGCGCTCGCCCGCCACGCCGCGGATGTAGCCCTCGCCGCCCGTCGCGCCGTAGAACGCCACGTTGCCGATGATGATGTTGTCCTGCGACTTGAAGGTGGACGCCTTCGGCGGATACGCGATCACCCGGCCGCCGGACAGACCCTTGCCAAAGCCGTCGTTGGCATCGCCGACGAGCGTCAGCGTCATGCCGCGCGGCACGAACGCCCCAAAGCTCTGTCCTGCCGATCCGGTGAAGGCGATCCTGATCGTGTCGTCCGGCAGTCCCTGGCCTCCGTACCGCCGCGTGACGTGATACCCGAGCATGGTGCCGACCGTGCGATCCGCGTTCCGGATGAAGGCGGTCAGCTCCACCGGTTGCCGATGGACGAGCGCCGGCGCGGCCGCTTTGATCAGATCGTTGTCGAGCGTGACCTCGAGACCGTGGTCCTGCTCGCGCACCTTGCGCCGCGCCACCGACGGCGGCAGCGACGGCACGTGCAGCAGCGGCGCGAGGTCCAGGCCCTTGGCCTTCCAGTGCGAAACCGCGCGCTCCGCGTTGATGCAATCGGCGCGGCCGATCATCTCGTCCATGGTCCGGAAGCCGAGCTCCGCCATCAGCTCGCGCACTTCCCGGGCGACGAAACGGAAGAAGTTCTCGACGAGCTCCGGTGTGCCGGTGAACCGCTTGCGGAGCTCCGGGTCCTGCGTCGCCACGCCCACCGGGCAGGTGTTCAGATGGCAGACGCGCATCATCACGCAGCCCATCACGACCAGCGGCGCCGTGGCGAAGCCGAACTCCTCCGCCCCGAGCAGCGCGCCGATGACCACGTCGCGGCCGGTTTTCATCTGGCCGTCCACCTGCACGACGATGCGATCGCGCAGCTTGTTGAGGACAAGGACCTGCTGCGTTTCCGCCAGGCCGAGCTCCCACGGCAGGCCGGCATGCTTGAGGCTGGTCAGTGGCGATGCCCCCGTACCGCCGTCGTGGCCCGAGATGAGCACGACGTCGGAATGCGCCTTCGCCACACCCGCCGCGACGGTGCCAACCCCCCCTTCGGCGACGAGCTTCACGTGGATGCGCGCCCGCGGATTCGAGTTCTTCAGGTCGAAGATGAGCTGCGCCAGGTCCTCGATCGAGTAGATGTCGTGGTGCGGCGGCGGCGAGATGAGTCCGACACCGGGCGTCGAGTACCGCGTTTTGGCGATCCACGGGTACACCTTGTGCCCCGGCAGCTGCCCGCCTTCGCCCGGCTTCGCGCCCTGCGCCATCTTGATTTGCAGGTCGTCGGCGTTCACCAGGTACTCGCTCGTCACGCCGAAGCGTCCCGACGCCACTTGCTTGATGGCACTGCGCTTCGAGTCGCCGTTGGCGAGTGGAATGTAGCGTTCGGGATCCTCGCCGCCTTCGCCGGTGTTCGACCGGCCGCCCAGGCGGTTCATGGCAATGGCCAGCGTCTCGTGCGCTTCCTGGCTGATGGAGCCGTACGACATCGCGCCCGTCGAGAACCGTTTGAAGAGACTCTCGGCCGGCTCGACCTCGTCGATCGGCACGGGCGGGCCAGCCGGCTTCAGCCGGAACAACCCGCGCAGCGTGGCGCGGTTCTGGTTCTGCTTGTCGACGAGCTGCGTGTACTCCTTGAAGATCTTGTATTGGCCGCTGCGCGTCGCGTGCTGCAGCTTGAACACCGTCTCCGGGTTGAAGAGGTGATACTCGCCGTCCCGCCGCCATTGGTACTCGCCGCCGGCCTCGAGCTCCGCGTCGCCCACCGGCTTGCTGCCGAAGGCCCGTTCGTGACGCACGGCGACTTCCTTGGCGATCACGTCGATGCCCGCGCCGCCGACGCGCGACATCGTGTGCGTGAAGTACTTGTCGATGAACTCCTGGCTGAGGCCGATCGCCTCGAAGATCTGGGCGCCGCAATAGCTCGCCAGCGTCGAGATCCCCATCTTCGACATGACTTTCAGGATGCCTTTGTTGAGCGCCTTGATGTAATGCTCGATGGCATCCTCGTGGGAGATGCCGGTCAGCATCCCGTGATCGATCATGTCGTCGAGCGTCTCGAACGCGACATACGGGTTCACCACCCCCGCGCCGTAGCCGAGCAGCAGCGACACATGGTGGACTTCGCGGGCATCGCCCGATTCGACCACGAGCGCGCAGCGCGTGCGCGTCCCCTCGCGCACCAGGTGGTGATGCACGCCCGCAGTGGCCAGAAGGCTCGGAATCGGCGCCAGGCGAGGGCCGACGCCTCGGTCTGACAGAATCAGGATGTCGTAGCCGGCCGCGACCGCCTGGGTGGCGCGGCGGCACAGGTCCGCCATCGCCTGCTCGAGCCCGGGGCCGTTCTTTTCCGGATCGAACAGCAGCGACAGCGTCGTCGATCGGAACGGCGAATCGGGCGGCAGGTGGCGGAGCTTCGCCACGTGCGTGTTGTGGATGATCGGGTACCTGATCCCGATCTGCCGGCACGACTCGGGCTCGGGCTTCAGCAGGTTGCGCTCGGGACCGATCGTCGAGCCCATCGACGTCACCAGCTCTTCGCGGATCGCATCGAGCGGCGGGTTCGTGACCTGCGCGAACAGCTGCTTGAAGTAGTCGAACAGCACGCGCGGCCGCTCGGAGAGCACGGCGAGCGACGTGTCGGTGCCCATCGACCCGACCGGTTCCTCGCCGTCCTTCGCCATCGGCGCCAGCAGCACGCGCAAGTCTTCCTGCGTGTAACCGAATGCCTGCTGCCGCTTGAACACCGTCTCGTGACCGGGCTCCTCGGCGCGCGCGGGCGGGAGATCGTCGATGTCCACGAGGTGCCTCGCGATCCACTCCCGGTAGGGATGCTCCGCCGCCAGTTCCCGCTTGATCTCCTCGTCGTCGATGATGCGACCCTTGGACGTATCGACCAGGAAGATGCGCCCGGGATGCAGGCGCTCCTTGACCAGGATGTCCTCGGGCGGGATGTCGAGCACGCCGACTTCCGAGGCCATGACGACGAGGTCGTCCTTCGTCACGTAGTAGCGCGAAGGACGCAGGCCGTTGCGGTCGAGAACGGCGCCGATCGAGGTCCCGTCGGTGAAGGCGATCGACGCCGGGCCGTCCCACGGCTCCATGAGCGAGGAGTGGTACTCGTAGAACGCCTTGCGATCCGGATCCATCGACTCGTGGTTCTGCCACGGCTCCGGAATCATCATGAGTATCGCGTGCGCCAGGGAACGACCGGCCATCACCAGCATTTCGAGCACGTTGTCGAACGTGGCGGTGTCGCTCCCGCCTTCGCGGATGACCGGCAGGATCTTCCAGAGATCGTCGCCGAAGAGGTCGCTCTGGAGCAGTCCCTCGCGGGCGCGCATCCAGTTGATGTTGCCGCGCAGCGTGTTGATCTCGCCGTTGTGCGCGATGTAACGATACGGATGCGCCAGCGGCCAGGATGGGAACGTGTTGGTGCTGAAGCGCTGGTGGACGAGCGCGAGCGACGATTCCACGTCGCGGTCCGACAGGTCGGGGAACATCGGCACGAGCTGCCGCGCCCTCAGCATGCCCTTGTAGATCAACGTCTTCGCCGAGAGGCTGACGATGAAGAAGAAGCGGCGTGAGAGCGCGTTCTTGAGCGGCAGCCTGTCGATGGCGTTTTCGACCCGCTTGCGGATCACGTAGAGTTTGCGCTCGAACTTCTGCTCTGACGCACGATCCGTCACCGGGAACGGCGAGCCGATGAAGAGTTGCTTGAAGACCGGCTGCGTCGCGACGGCGCTCTCACCGAGGAGCCGGTTGTCGGTGGGTACGTCGCGCCAAGCGACGAGCGTGGCGCCTTCTTCGTACGCGATCGATGTCATGAGCGACTTGATCGTCTCGCGATCGTGCTCGTGGTACGGCAGGAAGATCAGCCCGGCGCCGTACGCTCCGGGGGCGGGCAGCGAGCATGGGGCGACCTTCCGCAGGAAGGCGTCCGGCGTCTGGATGAGGATCCCCGCGCCGTCGCCCGTGTTCGCCTCGCAGCCGCACGCGCCGCGATGTTCGAGATTGATGAGGACCGTCAGCGCCTTCCGCACGATGTCGTGCGAGCGCTGGCCCTTCATGTGGACGACAAAGCCGACACCACAGGCGTCGTGCTCTGCGCCGGGGTCGTACAGACCCAGGGCCGCAGGCATCGAACCGACTTGCTCAATGGCCATGGTCGACACATTCTGCAGATCCACGCAACATAAGGGAAATACAATGAACTGAGCGGTTCAATCTGTATTGCTGATACGTGTCGGGGTTGCGGATTCGACTCGGGATTCGGTCACCACGAATTCACGAATCCCGGCCTCCCGAATCCCGCGAACCCCCGAACCCCGAATCCCGAATCCCGATTTTGCCTGCCAAATAGCGGACATCCGGCCCATCCAGCCGTCCGATTTGCCAATTAGCTGGAAAAACGGCGCAATTCTGCGCGACCGCCTGCATCATCCCCAACCAGATCAGGGCTCAGGCCCAGGGCCCGGGGCTCAGGGGGGCCTCGGTCAGCTCGGGCCTTGTCGTGAGGCCTGATTCATGAGCCCTGGGCCCTGAGGGCTTCAAGGAGAGAGATTGATGCACGCGCCGATGAAGTACGTGGAAAAGGGGCTGTCGATTGCCGCCAACGGCATGTGGCGGGTGTTTTCCGCGGCCAACACGATCAGCCAGAAGCCTTCGTTCACGCCTCGCTGGTCAGACAAGCCGCTGCTGAAGTCGTATCAGAAGACCAAGCCGCCCCTCGGGTGGCCGCGCGAGACCGACTCGCTCTGCCCGACCTGCGTTCGTGAAGCGCGCCAGGACATCCTCGACGGCAAGAAAGACGTTTCCATCCTCCTCAACGAGAAGGTCGGCGAAATCAAGGCCACTATCATGGAGAAGGACGGGAAGATCGTCATGGCCAAGGACTGCCCCATCCACGGGCACTTCGAGGACGTGATGGCGATCGACACCGCCTTCTTCAGGCACCTCGAAGAAGTCTTCCCGGGCCGCGACATCCGGGCGCACAACGACGAGAAGCTGCACAACCACGGCAGCTCGACCGTCCTGCATGGCCGCGGGTCGGTCCTCACCGTCGACCTGACCAACCGCTGCAACATGATGTGCGATCCCTGCTTCATGGACGCCAATCAGGTGGGCTTCGTCCACGAATTGAGCTGGGAGGACATCAAACAGGTCCTCGATAACGCCATCAGCATCAAGCCGCGGCGCCAGATGTCGGTGCAGTTCTCGGGCGGCGAGCCGACGATGTCG
>DATDHP010000518.1:0-5829 GCA_036521515.1 Vicinamibacterales bacterium | reverse complement strand
ACGGCCTCGACGACTGGCGGCGTGAACTGGCCCCCCGGATACGCGAAATGCGTGACGGGCCCGCCGAGATGCTGCTCGAGAGCCCATTTCGATTCCTGCAGCTCGCCGATGATGGTCTCGTCGGACTCCATCGGAAGCGATACGTGGCTCCTGGTGTGCGATCCGATGGTGATGCCTCCGCGCTGCATCTCCGTCAGCATCGGCCATGTCACCGTGAGCGGCACGTTGTGGAAGGCCTTGCCGACACGCAGCTCGAGGCCGTCCATGAGCCGCTGGACGTCGGCGAGCGGCAGCTCGGGCAGCAGCGCCGACACCACGTGCAGCGGGCTGCGCGTCATGTCGGGCGCCCGCATCAACTCCCTGGCCGGCAGCCCCAGATCGGTCAGCACGCCCGCGAGCTCGCGATGGGGGTAATCCCAGATCGCGAACGCCTTGGCCACGAGGTGATACAACCTGTCGTGTACCTGCCAGAACGGCCGGCCCACGAGATCGGTCACGACAAACACCGCCGCGGGAATCCCCTTGCGCCTGAGGATGGGATACGCGTGCTCGTAGACGTCGCGATAGCCGTCGTCGAACGTCACGGCTGCCACCGGCGTGGAGAACGGGCGCCCGCCCGCCACCTGCTTCCCGATCTCGTCGACGCTCACGAACCGGAAATGGCGGCCGATGTAGTCGAGGTGGTGCTCGAACATCTTCGCGCTGGTGAGCATGCTCGGCATCTCGGTGCGAGCGGCCGCTTCGAAGTCGTCGACGACGCGGTGATAGCCGAGCACGAGCGGGCGCTCAGGCCTGCGCCCGAGGGCCGCTCCGAGCCCGTGATCGTGCACGCGTGAAATCGTCGACGCGAGCGCTGTTTTGACGGTCCAGCGCCACCGGGCCGCCCCCTTACGTTGCACTGGTATCCCCCGTGGTGAGCACGCGCCTGGCCAGCCGCCCGAGGTGCCAGCGCGCCTGGATGGCGTGACGGTGAATCGTTCCGCCGAGATGAGCAGGAAAAAGATGAATCTGCCGCAGTTGTCGGGCGTCGTGGGCCCAGAGCCGCTTGTATGGCTCCACGCCCCAGAGCATGTCGAACTCTTCGGCGCCGCCTTCGAGCGCCGCCTGGATCGAGAGCGCCATCAGCGCCAGGCCGACGCTGTGGGCCTTGTACTGATCGTCGAAGCCGTGCTGGTAGAAGTAGAACCGCTGTCTGTAGTCGAAGCCGTACATCACGGCGGCGGGCGCATCGTTCAGCCGCAGCACGTACATCCGGAGCCATCCACAATCGAGGGCGCTGCGCGTGGCCTCGTCGTGGAACGCCCGGAGCGCGGGCGTGAAGAAGGTCGTGGAGCCGCCGCGGTCGCTGAACCGCTGATCGTGGAAGGCCACGAGCGCCGCCAGCGCTGCACGGCGCTGTTCCTCCGACACCACCAGTTCGAACCGCACGTCGAAACGTTGCCCCAGCGCCTTCAGCCGGCGCCGGACGTTGGCGCGATGCGCGGAGCCCAGCGTCGCCAGATACGAGTCCCAGTCGTGTCCGGCGAGGCGGACGATCGGACACGTTCCGCCCGGCCCGATCGACACGTCCCAGCTATCGGTGGAAAGGGCCGTCGCCAGCCGTGAGGCCAGCGAATCGTATGGAACGTGATCGAGGCGCAGCGCGGTAGGGGCGTCCGGCTTTCCACCCCCGCGCTGCGATTGCACGACCGTCGCGATGGCGCGGATCGCCTGGTCTTCGTGGCCGCGACGCGCGATCAGGTCCAGGTAATCGGATCCCGCGTGGCCGGTTCCCAGGAACTCGAGCTGGGTGAACCACGCGAGCGTGCCGCGGGAGACCCGCAGCGGCGCTACCGCGATCAGCTCGTCCCCCGCACGCACGGTGAAGATTCGAAGAGCTGACGTGCCGCGCAGGTGCTTCCACCACGTGTGCAGCCATTCCCAGGTCAGGAACGGGCCGTCTGCGCCACTGGACCGCAGCAGCGCGTTCCACTCGGGGCGCAGGGCGGCAAAGCCCGCGAGGTCGTCGATGCACTCGACGCCGATGGACGTGGCGACGGCAGGCCGCAGCGAGGGGGCTTCTGTGGCTGAAAGCATCACGCCGCCATCCTGAGGTCCAGGTCGGAGAGCTGTCGTGCCATATACGCAATGTGCCTGGGCGTCAGGTCCTGATGAATCGGCAGCTCCAGCACGTGCCTGCGCAGGAACCGCGCGTGCGGGGACATCTCGCCGCCAGTCTCGACGCTCTCGTTCCAGAACTCGAGGGCGTCGACGCCACGCGAGCGCAGCGCCTCCGCGGCGGCGTGCTTGTCAGGCACGAACACCGGAAAGAACAGCGGACAGATCCCCTCGGTCAGTGTGGGGAAGACCGGCACCACGCCGCCTTCGAGCTGGGATGCGAGTTGCCGGTAGTTTACGGTCCGGCGCCGGCGGATCGCGGCGAAGTCCAGCCGATCGAGCAGCCGCGCCGATACTGGCGACATCGCCAGATCCACCTCCGCCATGTTGAAGCCGATGTCGCCGACATTGGCGCGACGCACGTCCAGGGCGCCGGCCGCGCGACCCATGCCGCGCTTCACGAGCTGGAGCGCCGCGCCCACGCTGTTCGCGCGGCCGCGGATTCGCTGCACGACGAGCTCGGCCGTTCGCGCGAGCACCGACGCCGACCCCGCCGGGCGCAGACGAAGGCGCTCGAGCGATTCGAGTCGTGAGGCGTTCTGAACCAGGAGCGCCCCGTTGGGCAGCGGAAGGGTCTTGTAGAGGCAATAGACTGCCCACTGCCCGAAACTGCCCAGCGGCCGGTCGTCGAGCGCGCTGAGCAGCGACAGCGCGCAATCCTCGACCAGCAGCATCTCGCGGCGGCGGCACAGATCCACGAGCGCTGGCATCGGCTGCGGCCATCCCACGTAGTGAATGACGTAGAGAAGGTCCGGGCTGTGGCGCCGGCACAGCCGGTCGACGACATCGGGATCGAGCTGCATGTCGGGACCGACGGGGCAGTAGTGAATCGTGGCGCCCGCGGCGCGCAGCGCGAGGATCTCGTTGCCGCTGTTGTAGTCGGGCGCGAGCACCGTCAGGTGAGGATTGCGCTCCAGCAGCGCGCGAAACAGGTAATAGATCGCATTCCGCGCGCGATAGAAGGGGAGCCGATGAGGCGCGTTGAACGGAAAGCACGCCGCATGCGGAGCGGGCGGCCGTACGAGATCCGTCGCCGATAGACCTTGATAGGTCGGCACGAATGTCCGGGTCACGCTCGCCAACGCTTCAACTCCGGTCCCCACTGGAATTTGATGGAATGCAAAAGCCGGGCTCGGCGCGTATCGGCGAACACGAACAGCCAGTCCTGCCCGCGCGTCGTCGTGGTCCATTCGAGCTTCCACGGCTCCGAGTCGCCCAGGAAGTCCACTTCGTCCAGCCCCGCGTCGAACGCGTGGCGGACGGCGAAGTACGTGAGCAGCTTGAACGGCGCGCAACCGGCGTATTCGGGGTCGTACCCCGTCTTGAACAGAAACAGTCGGTTGCGGAACACGGCGCCGTACGACGTCGCGATGCGCCGCCCGCCGACCGTCAGGAACAACAGTCGCAGCCAGCCGTACGCCGCGGCGCGGTCGACCAGCTCCGTGTAGAAGCGACGGACGGCCGGATCGGAGCTGATGGCGGTGCCGGCGTCGCGCTTCCAGCCCGACTCCTCGAGCCGCCACACGTCGTCGAACGAGGCTCGAATCGAGCGGCTGTCGTCGAGCACCTCCAGCGCCGGCTCGCCGATCCGGGTCAGCCGCGACAGGCGGTTGCGGATGTTGGCCCTGAACTTCGCCGGGAGACCATTGAAGTACGTGTCCCAGGTTCCAGTCAGCGCGAGATATGGAGAGTCGCCGCTCTGCCAGATGCCGGTGGTGCAGCCGTCAGCCGCCGCCATGGCGCCCAGAGCGCCGATGGTGGCGGAATCCCGGGGCAGCTGACTCAGGTGCAGCACGTCCCAGCGGGCGGGGTCGTTTCTCAGGGCGGCCCACAGCGCACCATGGACGTCCGCCGGCCGCTCCGCCACGATGATGTCGGTCCGCGGCGTGTGGTCGTTCTGCAGGAACCGGAGTCGCTGCACAGGCACGCGATACATCTGCGCCGACTCGCGCATCAGCGGGGCGATGGCCAGGATGCGCCTGCCGGCCCTCACGATGAGGATGTGCAGGCTGTGCCCGGCGCCGAAGCAGTCCCACCAGGTCCGCACCCACTCGTGGCGCAGAAACGGATGGGGAATGGCTGCCCGCTCGACGGTCTCGTTCCAGTGCGGCTCGAGCTCGACGAACGCCTTGTCGTCGGCGATGACGTCGACCGAACAGGCACCCTGTGAAAGCGCCTGCGGCGGAACGCTCCAGCCGTGCGACTGCCCGGGTGCAAACATCATGCGGCCGCTGTCGGGGCGCGGCGTGCCGCGCCCCGGCCCTTGCGTTCGAGGAGATCCAGATAGAGCCGCTCGGTGGCCTGCACCATGCGGTCGACGGAAAAGTGATCCGCAATCCGCTGGCGGGCGGCGCGTCCGAGCCGTCCGGCCAGCAGGCGGTCGTCGAGGAGCGTGGCGATCGATGCGGCCAGCCTCGACGGGTCACCGGGCGGCACGAGCAGGCCGCTGTCGCCGTCGACGAGCGCCTCCGGCGTGCCGCCTACACGTGTGGCGACGACCGGCATGCCGGCGGCCATCGATTCGAGCAGCACGTTGGAGAGCGCTTCGTTGAGCGATGGCATGACCGCGACGTCAACGCTCGAGAGCAGCGCCGGCACGTCCGAGCGCAAGCCGGTGAAGATCACGCGCTCGCTGACCCCGAGCCGCCCGGCCTGACTCCGGAGCGCGGTCAGGTACGCCGTTTCGGCCGGGGCTGTTTCACCGGCAATCAGGAAACGCACCTCTGGAAACCGCGGGGCCAGGATCGCCACCGCCTCGAGGAACTGCTCGATACCCTTGAAGCGCGCCAGGCGCGAAACGACCGCCACGAGCGGCGTCCCGGCCGCCAGCCCGAGCTCGTGGCGAATGCGATCGCGCTCCGCCGGCCGGTCGAAGCGCGTCAAGTCGACCCCGTTGCGAATGACGACGATCTTCGCCGGGTCGTACCCTTCGCCGACGAGCCACTCCTTGACCGCGTCGGCATTGACCAGGATGCAATCGGCGAACTGGCAGGCGTAGCGCTGAACGCGCCTCTGCATCGGCGTCAGGTACGGCCCGCGGTCACGAATCGAGGCGATGACCACCGGCGCCGCGAGGCGCGCCGGCGGGACGGCGAACACGTTGCCGTAGAAGTTGTAGGCGTGCACGATCTGGATCTGCCGCCGGGCGATGTGGCGCGCCAGCCTGGCCTGCAGCGCAAACGTCCTGACGCTGCGGAACGACGGGACCGGGTATTCGGAGAGCGGGATCCGGCGTTCCTCGATCTCCTGGATGAAGGCGCCCCAGCGGCGCAGACATGCGAACTCGAGGTCGAAGAGCGAGGGATCGAGCCGCCGCCCGAGCGTCATGAACTGGTTCTCGGTGCCGCCGCACATCAGCGTGGGGACGACTTTGAGGATCCGTGCGCGGGTCACGATGCGATCTCACACTGCGGCTGAGTCCGCCGCTCGACGGGGGATGGTTGCAGCGCGCGCGGTTCGACAACCGCATCCGTGGCCTCGGCGCGATACGTGTTCTTGAGCGCCACGGCGAGCCCCGCCACGCTGAAGAAATAGAACTGGTACGCGATCGGATGAAAGAGCGCCTCGACGCCGAAGACGACGAGCGCCACCTGCACGCCCGCGGCGAGATGGGCGAGGTGGCACAGCGCGGGATCCCGGGCGGTGCGGACCTCCACGGCCCGGGCGGTCCTG
>DATDHP010000517.1:0-1686 GCA_036521515.1 Vicinamibacterales bacterium | reverse complement strand
CTTGCACGTCGGCAGGCACGAGCTTCCGGTGCTCACGCGCGATCGCGAGGGCAATCACGAGCCAGACGGCCACGACGGCCACGTTCAACAACGCGTAGTGCCTGACGGTGAAGGCCAGCGTCGTGCCCGCGAACACGACGGCGGCCGAGAGCATATCGCCGGTCCGCAGGAAGAAGGCATCGATCGCCTGCTTGGCCTTGTATTTCGCCTCACGGCTCGTCGGCAGGAACAACGCCTGGCGCGTGGTGTTCTGCACGCTGTAGTCGGTGCTGTTCTCGAAGACCTTCGTCCACTGGACGATGGCGTAGATCGGAAGCAGGGCAATGGCCGCGTACCCGAACAGTGAAATGATCGGCATGACGAACAACGCCCCGCGCACGCCGACGTACTTCAGGATGCGCGACACCGCAAAGGTCTGCAGCAGGAACGCCCCCAGGTTCACCAGGGTCTGTACCTGGCCGGCCATCGTGCCGATGAGCGCGCGCTGGTCCAGGCCACCAGCGGCGCCGGAGG
Organism: Vicinamibacterales bacterium; assembly: GCA_036521515.1. Lineage (GTDB taxonomy): Bacteria > Acidobacteriota > Vicinamibacteria > Vicinamibacterales > UBA2999 > Gp6-AA40. The sequence goes on along the minus strand of DATDHP010000517.1, from coordinate 1,173 downwards.
CCACCAGGTCGGCGGCCTGCTGCGTGATCATCGTGTTGAGCACGAAGCCGCCGAGGGTGTTCACGAGGTTGTACGCGAGGACGAGCATCGCGATGAGGAACAGATAACGGTCCTTGAAGACCAGCTCGAAGCCGCCCCTTTTTCCGATCGGCTCGTCGTCCGTCCGGTGAACGGTTGTCGCGACCTGCTCATCCTTCCGGCTGAAGCCCGAAGGCACGGGAGTGGCAGCGCGCGATTCGCGGCGATGGACGACGATCGTCAGCACGACCGGGACGAGGAGACCGGCGGCGCCGATGAGGAGGAGGCGGTATGGGCCGAGCCCGGCAAACGCAATGGCCGTCAGACCGGCGCCTGCCAGCGCGCCGAGCGTGGCGCCCACGCCGACGAGCGGAAGCAGCCGCTTGCCGCGCTCGTTGCTGTAGAGGTCGTTGGCGAATGCCCAGAGCTGCGCCACCGCCACCATGTTGAAGATGCCGATCCACAGGTAGAACGCGATTCCGATGCGAACCCCGGCGCTCCCGAGCACATAAAAGATCAGCAGGTGCGACGCGAAGAAGAGCGTCACGCCGCAGATCAGCCACACGCGATTGACGCGAGCCGCGAACGCCCCGTAGGCGGGAACGAACACCAGGAGCAGCAGCGCCTGCCCGGCCGCGGCGTAGCTGGCCACCACAGCGCCCGACTCGCTCAGAATCAGCGCCTCGCGCACGACCTTGAGGACCGAATAGAACAAGAGCAGGTAGAAGATGTTGGCGGCGAGCAGCAGCGCGCTCACGCCTTCGCCGGCGCGCACGTCGGTGACGAGCGACAGGCTGCGATCGAGCCAGCTCTTGCGCGGAGGCTGCGGAAACGTTTCAACAACAGGCGGCATCGCGTCCCTACAGTGCGGCGACCGCGCGCGGGGCGGGCTCGGCCGTCGGCACGATGGAAAGGGGACCCGTGAGATCGGGCAGGTGCGTCGCCCACCACTGCTTCGCCATCGACTGGTCCCAGCTCTTGCAGACACTGGACCCGTCGCACATGCGGAGCAACGTCTCCGCGCTCTGCGGACGCAGGTTCGGATCTTTCTGGAGGCACGCCAGTACGAGCTGGTCGAGCTCACGCGGAATCGGAAGCTCGGTCCGCTGCGACGGCGGCACCGGCTGCGCGTGCACGTGCTGCATCAGCATCTTC
>DATDHP010000516.1:0-12850 GCA_036521515.1 Vicinamibacterales bacterium | reverse complement strand
CGGTAGACCTGCACCTGCACGTGGCGCGGCAACAGGTCGCGGAAGATGTCCGCCGGGCCAGGCTCGTAGAGGTAGTCCACGCCGGGGCCAGTCGCGGCCTCGTTCTCGAGCCGCGGAATCGGCAGCAACCGCTCCACGACGGTACGCTGTGACATCACGGACTTGAACTCGTTGTAGACCAGATACACGCTCGACGCGCGGCCGCTGGTGAACTCCTCGATCGCTGCGTTGGCGAGCTCCACGGCGTGGCCGAAGGTCAGGCGCTGGAAGATGCCGACCTGCTCGTGCAGCACATCGTAGTTGCGGCGCCGGAAGAAATCGCGCCCCTTGCGGCCGATCAGCCCGAGCGCCACCTGGCGGCCGGCAGCCTCGCCGACGATGAACTGGCTGGCAGCCTTGATCACGTTGGAGTTGAAGCTCCCGCTCAACCCGCGATCGCCGGTGATCACGATGAGCAGCGTGCGGCCGCTCGCCTGGTCCGGGGTGCGCAGCAACGGGTGCGCATCCTCCTCGGCACGCGCCACGAGGCCGTTCAGCACCCTCAGCATGCGCTGCGCGAACGGGCGCGCCCCGATAACGCGGTCCTGCGCCCGCTTCAGGCGCGACGCCGCGATCATCTTCATCGCCTTGGTGATCTGCTGCGTCGATTTCACCGCACGGATTCGACGCCGCAGATCGATCAGAGATGGCATAAGTGCAAGGCCTCGAGGCTCATGCCCCGGGCCTTCCTAGGCGGCCGCTCCCGCCGTCGCCTTGGCGGCCGCCGCAAACTGCTGCGTGAACTCCTTCAACGCGGGCTCGAGCCCTGCCTTGATCTCGTCGTCCAGGATTTTCCTTTCCGCAATGCCGGTCAGGACGCCGGGGTGACGGCTCTCGAGGAACCGGTAGAGCTCCTGCTCGTAGCGCTGCACCTCCTCGATCGGCACCGCGTCGATGAAGCCCTTGGTCGCCGCGTAGATGATCGCCACCTGCCTGTCGACCGCGAGCGGCTGGTATTGCGGCTGCTTCAGGATCTCGACCAGCCGGCGGCCGCGGTTCAGCTGGGCCTGCGTCGCCTTGTCGAGATCACTGCCGAATTGTGCGAAGGCGGCGAGCTCCCGGTACTGCGCGAGGTCGAGGCGCAGCGAGCCGGCCACCTGGCGCATCGCCTTGATTTGCGCCGACCCGCCGACGCGCGACACGGAGTTTCCGACGTTGATCGCCGGGCGCACGCCCTGGTGGAACAGGTCGGCCTCCAGGAAGATCTGCCCGTCGGTAATCGAGATGACGTTCGTGGGGATATACGCCGACAGGTCACCGGCCTGCGTCTCGATGATCGGCAGCGCCGTGAGCGAGCCGCCGCCATGGTCGGTGTTCAGCTTGGCCGCACGCTCGAGCAGGCGGGAGTGCAGATAAAAGACGTCGCCCGGGTACGCCTCGCGGCCCGGCGGACGCCGGAGGAGCAGCGAGATCTCGCGGTAGGCCTGTGCATGCTTCGAGAGGTCGTCGTACACCACGAGGGCGTGGCGGCCCGAGTCGCGGAAGTATTCGCCGATGGCGCACGCCGAGTAGGGACTGATGTACAGCATCGGCGCCGGGTCCGCCGCCGCCGCCGCGACGACGATGGTGTAGCTCATCGCGTCGTATTCCTCGAGCGTGCGCACCACCTGCGCGATGGTGGACTGCTTCTGCCCGACGGCGTTGTAGATGCAGACGACGCCCTTGCCCCGCTGGTTGATGATCGTGTCCACGGCGACGGCCGTCTTGCCCGTCTGCCTGTCGCCGATGATCAGCTCGCGCTGGCCGCGGCCGATGGGGACCATGCCGTCGATTGCCTTCAGCCCCGTCTGGATCGGCTCCTTCACCGGCTGCCGATCGACGACGCCGGGCGCCAGGCGCTCGACCGGCAGAAACTGTTTCGTGAGGATGGGCCCCTTGCCATCCACCGGCTGGCCGAGCGCATTGACCACGCGCCCGAGCATCTCTTCCCCGACGGGCACGGAGATGATGCGGCCGGTGCGCTTCACGGTGTCGCCTTCCTTGATCGCCTTGAACTCGCCGAGGAGCACGGCGCCCACGCTGTCCTCCTCGAGGTTCAGCGCGATGCCAAACACGCCCCGCGGGAACTCGAGCATCTCGCCCGCCATGGCGCGCTCGACGCCGTGCACGCGCGCGATGCCGTCACCGATCGCGACGACGTTGCCGACTTCCGCCACGTTGACGTCGACGGCGAAGCTGCCGATCTGGTCGCGAATGATCTTGGAGATTTCTTCCGCTCGAATATCCATCACTCTGTTCCTTGTAGGCCCGGGCCTTCGGCCCAGGCCTATCAGGCTTCCTGTAGTAGCCGCTGCTTCATCGTCGCCAGATGCGTGGCGATGCTGCCGTCGTACACCGTGCTGCCGATGCGGGTGACGACCCCGCCGATGAGCGCCGGGTCGACCTTCGCAGTCATCGTGACGCGCCGTCCGGTTACCTCGGCGAGTCGTTTCTCCAACTGCGCGGCGCGGTCCTGCGGCAGCGGCATGGCCGTCGTCACCTCCGCCCGCACGACCTGCCGGTAATCCATCAGCCGCTCGCGGTAGACCGCCACGAGATCCGGCAGCAGGGTCAGGCGATCGCGGTCGGCCAGCAGCAGCATGAGCTTCGCGACCGGAGTCGACGCCTTCAACCGACCGGTGAGCTCCCGCATGACGCCGCGTTTGCCAGTGACAGGCACGGCGGGGTTCGTGAGCGCACGCTGCAGCTCGGGATGCCTGGCGATGACGTCGGCGATCGACGCCAGCTCCTGCTCAACGTGTTCGGGGTTTCCTTGTTCGTTGATGATGACGTCGAGAAGGGCGCGCGCGTAGCGCGCCGCCGCGGCGCGCGAGGTCATGGTCGTACCTGCTGCAGGTAGCGATCAACGAGCCGCACCTGGTCGTCGGGCGTGATGCTCTTCTTGATGCGATCGGTCGCCAGACCGACAGCCAGGTTCGACGCGTGCTCGACCAGCTCGCGCTGCGCGATCCGCAGCTGCAGACCGATCTCCCGCCGCGTCTGCTCGATGAGGCGTTCGCGCTCGGCCGCGGCCGCCTGCTCGATGCGCGTTTCCTCCGCCGCGATCTCTTCCTGGCCGTGAGTTTTCAACAATTCGAGCTCCCCGGGCAGCGCCGCCATTTTCTGCTGCAGTTCCGCGAGCTGCGCGGTAGCGGTCTTTTTCATCTCGGCCGCCGTGAGCAGGTCGTTGCGAATCTCGCCGTCGCGCGAGCTGAGGTATGCGGCGATCGGCTTGCGCAGGAAGTAGTAGAGGACACCAAAGAGCACGGCGGAATTGAACAACCGGGAGATCGGTCCCCAGATCGTTTCCTGGTGGACTTCGCCTTCGGCGTGTTCGGCGGCTTGAGCCGGACCGTGCTCGCCGCCGGCCTGCCCGGTGGCGACGTGGCCGGGCGTTGTCGCATCGTGCTGTTCGGCGGGTTGCTGGGCGAGGACCAATGCAGGGCTCGCCAGCAGGCCAAGCGTAAGGAGCGCTGTGCGAAACATGGCAGTGCTCATGTGCTGAAAACCACTAGGACGCTTTGCGGCCGAGCACGCGCTCGACAATCTCGCCGGCGAGGACGTTCGCGTCCTGCTCCAGCCGGGCGCGCGCGGCCGCAGCCTGTTGTCGAAGGCTCTCCCTGGCGTCAAGAATCTCCGCTTCCACCCTGACGCGCGTCTCGGCCAGCAGATCCGCCCGGCGCGCGAGCGCGCCGCGCCGCTTTTCGTCCATTTCCCGGTAGATCTCGCTACGCGCCGCCTGGACGCGTGCCTCGAACTCGGCGGCGGCCGCGCGCGCCTGGGCGGCGGCCGATTCGGCGAGGTCGCGGGCGGACTTCACGGCATCCTCGCGCTGACCCATGACACGCAGAAGTGGTCTGACGATCAGCCCGTTCAGGATGAGGCCGGTCAGCAGGACGAGAAAAGCGGCCCAGAAGACCGTTACATCCGGGAACACGCGAACCTCCGCACGACGTCACAGCGCGTCTGCGCCGCGATAAAAGACACACGCGCATCCGCGCTTGTACCTAAAAAGCACAATCAACTGTTTATATCACGGAAGGACGGGCCTCAGGGCTCGGGCCTGAGGGCCCCAGGGCTGTCTCAGGCCCAAGGCTGGGGCCTTGGACAGCCCTGAGGCCTGAGCCCTGGGGCCTATTTCGTGGTGATGTGCTCGTAGATGCGGTTCAGCTCCGCCTCTGAAGCGAAGTCCACCTCGACCGTCCCTCCGTTGCCTCGGCGGACGATGCGGACTTTTGTGCCGAGGGCGAAGCGCATGCGGTCCTCGGCCGCGCGGGTGTGAACGTCTTTGTCTGGATTCGGAATTCGGGACTCGGGATTCGCGTGAAGCTGGGGCGGCTGGTCCAATTTTTTGTCGAGCAGACGCTTGACGAGCGCCTCGGTATCGCGCACCGACAGGTCGCGCGCGATGACTTCGCGGGCGGCATGGCGCTGCGCGGCGGCATCGGGGAGCGACAGCAGCGCGCGCGCGTGGCCCATCGAGAGCGCCCCGGACGCGAGGTCGGCACGGACCTCCTCGGGAAGCTTCAGGAGGCGCACGTAATTGGCCACCGAGCTGCGGTCTTTGCCCACGGCCGCGGCAATCTGATCCTGCGTGAGCACAAACTCGTCGGCGAGCCGCTGGTAGGCGAGCGCCTGGTCCACTGGATTCAGGTTCTCGCGCTGGATGTTCTCGATCAGCGCGAGCTCGAGCAACTGCTTCTCCGAACCCTCGGGCACCTCACGTACGACCACCGGCACCTTCATCAGGCCCGCGCGCTGCGCGGCGCGCCAGCGGCGCTCCCCCGCGATGATGCGATAGCGGTCGCCCGTCCGGCGAACCAGGATCGGCTGGATGACCCCGTTCGCCTTGATCGATTCGGCCAGCTCCTCGAGCCTCGCATCGTCCATTTGCAGCCGGGGCTGCCGCTCGTTCGGCGCGAGCAGATCGACGTCCACCTGGAGCACTCCATTCCTTGGTACTTCAGGCGTCTCGGGAATCAGAGCGCTCAGGCCTTTCCCCAGTGCCGGTCTTCTCTCGATCATCACTGTCTCCTGTAGGCCTTCTCTACGCACCTCTGGCGAGCATCTCCTGCGCGAGCGCGATGTAAGCGGCGGCGCCGCGTGATTTCCCGTCGTACAACACCGCCGGGATTCCGTGGCTGGGCGCCTCGCCGAGGCGGACGTTGCGCGGGATGATGGTGTTGAACACCTTTTCTTTGAAGTACGCGCGCACATCGCGAGCGACCAACTGTCCGAGGTTGGTGCGGTCGTCGTACATCGTCAGCAGCACACCTTCGATGTCGAGCACCGGGTTCAACGCGCCGCGCACGCGGCGCATCGTGCCCACGAGATCGGCGAGGCCTTCGAGGGCGAAGTATTCGCAGTGCAGCGGAATCAGAACCGCGTCGGCGGCGACGAGCGCGTTGAGCGTCAGCAGCCCGAGCGAGGGCGGGCAGTCAACGAAGATCTGGTCGAACCGGGCGCGCAGCGGATCGAGGACGCGCTGCAATCGGCGCTCGCGATCGGGCAGCGTCACCAGCTCGATCTCGGCGCCGGTCAGGTTGTGATCGGCGGGCATCAGGTGAAGCCGCTCAACCTGCGTCGCCATCACGAACGAATCGGCATCGCCGTCTGCCATCAGCGCCTCGTAGACGGTCCCGCCTTGCGCGCGCTGCCCTTTCAGGCCGATGCCGCTCGTGAGATTCCCCTGGGGATCGGCGTCCACCAGGAGCACGCGCTGGCCGGCTAGGGCGATGGAGGTGGCGAGGTTTATCGCGGTTGTGGTCTTGCCGACGCCGCCCTTTTGGTTGGCGACCGCGAGGATGCGACCGCGGTTTTGTGGCTGAGGTAAAGCCATGTTATCGGTCATATGACAAAATACTGGCTGCCTGTTCGAGGCACAGACTAGGGCTTCCGGGGATCCTCGTCAAGCGTTCTCGTTCCACGTGGAACTCAGGCGATCAAAAAACGATTGTCAGCCGGGTTATCCCAGCTATTGTGTTTCACGTGGAACAATCACCGACCGATTGTGCGCTTTTCGAGAACAACGAGCCGACTGCGCAGCGACTCGATCAGCGGATAGGTCGCCTTCCACGTCAGCGGCGGGTGTACAGCCTCGGCGAGATCCGAGCCAGTCGGGCCGCGAAAGAGCAAGAAATGCCCGCCAGGCCGCACGAATGCCTGGAGGCTCATCAGCACGCGCGGCTCGGTGCGCACCGCCCGCATGGTGAGCAGATCGTGTCTCTCATGAAGATCTGGCCGCGCCAGGAGCTCCTCGAACCGCGCAGCGGCCACATCGGCCCCTGCCAGGTCGAGGGTCCGGATTGCTTCCCGGAGGAAGACGGATTTCCGTGTCTTGGATTCCACCATCAACAGTCCCAGCGACGGGACGCTCAGGGCGAGCGGGATTGCGGGCGACCCGCCGCCACTGCCGATGTCGAGCATTCGCGTGGTCGCCGTCGGAACGTGCCTGGCGGCCACCAACGGCTCTATCAGCAGCCGGTCCAACGTCTCCGGTGACGGATCGGCCAGTTCGAGGCCGGTCAGGTTGATCTTGTTATTCCATGTTGTAAGCAGCCGGTAGTACATCTCGAGCCTGCCGCCGAGCTCAGGCGACACCGACACACCGGCGCGACGTGCCCGGCGGCCGATCCGGTGCTGAAACTCGCGGCTGGTCACTGGGCGGATGGGGCAGGTAAGGGCTCGGGAGCAAGGCGACCGAGAAAGACCCGCAGCACGGCGATCGCCGCCGGTGTGATGCCGGGAATGCGGGAGGCCTGACCGAGCGTCTCGGGTCTGATCTGGGTGAGGCGTTGCACGACCTCGCGTGACAGGCCCGGCACCCGTGCGAACGGGAAGCCCTCCGGAATCGGCCGACGCTCCTCTCTGCGCATACGCTCCGCTCTCGACACTTCCTGCTTGAGGTATCCCGCGTACTTCATACTGATCTCGAGGCTCGCCACGTCGAGCGCCGACGTGGCTGGATCGAGATCGAGCGCCACCTGCTGCCGATCGATCAGACCCTGCAGATGCACGGACGGCTGGCGCAGAAGCTGTGACGCCGGCACCCGCTCGCCGCGATCGGCCTGAACGGGCGTCCGCTCCAACATCGCCATGTTGTGCTCGTAGCGTGCGCGCCTAGTCTCGAAACGGTGCCACCTCTCGTCGTCCACCAGACCGAGCCGCCGGCCGCCTGGCGTGAGGCGCAGGTCCGCGTTATCGATCCGCAACAGTAACCGGTGCTCGGCGCGCGACGTGAACATCCGGTACGGCTCGAGGCAGCCGCGCGTGACCAGATCGTCGACGAGGATGCCGATATAGGCCTCGTCCCGCCCGAGCGCAAACGGGGGCTGGCGCCGCACGCGCTGCGCGGCGTTGATCCCCGCCATGATGCCCTGGGCAGCCGCCTCTTCGTAGCCGGATGTGCCATTGATTTGACCCGCGAAGAACAGGCCGTCAACGCGATGCGTTTCAAGCGTGGACTTCAGCTCCGTCGGCTGCACGAAGTCGTATTCGATCGCGTAGCCGGGCCGGAGCATCCGGGCATCCTCGAGCCCCGGAAGCGCGCGCACGAGCTGGCCCTGCACCTCGCTCGGCAGCGACATGGAGAACCCGTTCACGTAGATCTCGTCGACGTCCATGCCTTCGGGCTCGAGGTAGATCTGGTGTCGCTCCCGGTCGGGAAACCGCATGATCTTGTCTTCCAGCGACGGGCAATAGCGCGGGCCGATCCCCTGGATCTGGCCGTTGTACAGCGGACTCTGGGTGATGTGGCCGCGCACGAGCTCGCGCACGCGCTCGGTCGTATACAGGAGCCAGCAGCGTATCTGGTTGCGGAGCGGCGCGGCGGTAGCGAACGAGAACGCGACCGGCGTCTCGTCGCCGCGCTCTTCAACGAAGAGCCCACGCGCACTGGCGCGACCGAAGTCAATGCTGTCCCGATGCAGCCGCGGCGGCGTGCCGGTCTTCAACCGGCCGCACGTGAACTCGAGTGACTTGATCGATTCTGCCAGGTCGCGCGACGGCGGCTCGCCATGCCGGCCCGCGGGCCGTTGTTCCGGCCCGACGTGAATCAGGCCGTTCAGAAACGTCCCGGTGGTGACGACGAGCGCTGCGCACTCGTGCCGCGCGCCGTCCTCCATTGCGAGTCCAACGATGCGGCCGTGCTCGACCTGGATGCGGCCAGCCCTGCCCAGGATCCACGAGATGCCCGGCTCGCGCTCCAGCGCCTGCGCGACCCACTCCGAATACTGCCGCTTGTCGGCCTGGGCGCGCGGCGACCACACGGCTGGACCGCGACTTCGGTTGAGCAGCTTGAACTGAATACCCGTTGCGTCGATCGCGCGGCCCATGAGACCGCCGAGCGCGTCGATTTCCCGAACGAGATGCCCCTTTGCCGTGCCGCCGACCGCCGGGTTGCAGGGCATGTGTGCGACGGTGTCGCGCGACAGCGTGCACAACCCGACGTGACACCCCAGCCGCGCCGCTGCATGCGCGGCCTCCACGCCGGCGTGGCCCGCCCCGATCACGATGACGTCGAACGCGCTCATTTGCCGATGCAGAATCTCTCGAAAATATGCCTCAGGACGTCGTCTGACGTTCGAGTTCCAACGACCTCGTCGAGGCGCGCCCGTGCGGCCTGAAGATCGGCCAGCACGAACTCCTCCGGCGCGCCTCCCGCCGAGGCCGCACACCCCGCCGTCAGCGAGGCGCGGGCCTGCTGCAGCAGGGCGATGTGACGCACGTTCGACACGCTTGCGGTGTCCCGGAGCGATTCGCTGCCCGTCAGCCGGCACGCGATAGCGGAGCGCAATCGGGCGAGCCCTTCGCCGGTTTTCGCAGAGACGCTCACATCGGGCGGGCTGCCGCCTTCGCGCGCGCGGCGCGCTTCGGAGACCCGCCCCATCAGATCACTCTTGTTTCCGACAACGAGCCGTCGCATTCCCGCCGTCGCCTCGAGCAACTGCTCATCCTCGGCGGTCAGCGGCGCGCTCTGGTCCACGATGACGAGCGTCAACGACGCGATCGCGCGCGCGCGCTCGCTGCGCGCGACGCCTTCGCGCTCGACCTCGTCCAGCGTCTCGCGCCAGCCCGCGGTGTCCACGAGCGTGACGGCGAGACCTTCGATGTCGACTCTCTCGGTCACGAGGTCGCGCGTCGTGCCTGCGACCGCAGTGACGATGGCTCGCTCGCTTCCGGCTAACTTGTTGAAAATACTTGATTTACCAACGTTCGGGCGGCCGGCGATGACGACCGTGGCCCCTTCGCGGATCATCCGGCCCTGGTCGGCGTCCGCAAGCACCCTGTCTATCGCGGCGACGACGGCGCCGATGCCGCGCGCCGTCTCGGCAGGCGCGACGAAGTGATAGCCCTCGTCGGGAAAGTCGAGCGACGCCTCGAGCCGCGCGATCAGGTCGAAAAGCGTCGCGTCGAGATCAGCGATGCGCCGGGTCAGCGTGCCTTGCAACTGGTCGAACGCCACGCGCGCCTGCAGCGGTGTCGCGGCGTCGACCAGGTCTGCGACCGCTTCGGCGCGAACGAGATCGCGCTTGCCGTTGAGAAACGCGCGCAACGTGAACTCGCCGGGCTCTGCCAGGCGCGCCCCGGCGTCGATGGCGCCGCGCACGATTCCTTGCAGTACCACCGGGCTGCCGTGCGCGCTGATCTCGAGCACGTCCTGGCCGGTGTAGGAATGTGGCTCCGCAAACAACGTGGCGATCACTTCGTCAGCGGCGCAGTCGCCGCCCCGCAACCGCGCACGCGTGAACGTCGCCAGGCGCGGCGTGAGCGGGCGGCGCAACTGCAGAATCGCCTGCCCGATGTTGCGCGCTCCCGGCCCGCTGATCCGCACGACTCCGATACCGCCCCGGCCCGGGGGCGTCGCGATTGCGACGATGGAGTCGTCTGTGGCAAACAATTATTTCTTCGTCGAGATGATCACCGTCTTCATGAACGCGTCGCCGATGCTTTCCGACGTGGCCTGTGGATCCTCGGCGATCGCCATGTGCACGATCCGCCGTTCGTAGGGATTGAGCGGGCCCATCTCCTGCGGCGCCCCGGTCGAGCGGGCCTTCTCCGCCATGAACCGCGCCATCTGCTTCAGCTCGGCGTCCTTGTCCTTCCGGAACCCGTTGCAGTCGATGACGATGCGATTGTCGTCGCCGAGCTGCTTTCGGAACGCCGTGGCGACGAGATGCTGGAGCGCCTGGAGCCCTTCGCCGCCGCGACGAACGAGGACGCCACCATCGTCGCCAACGAGGTTGATGCGCGCTCCCTCGGGCGACTCCTCGACGCGCGCCGTGAGCGCCACGCCCATCGCATTCACCACGTTCTGCACGAAGCCGGCGATCTCCGTCGTCAGTGACATGTCTCTCTACTCGACTCCCAACCCCCAATTCCCAACGGTTGGAGGTTGGGAGCTGGAAGCTGACGCGCGTCAGTCCTTCTTTGCGCCGGCGGATTTACCGGCCCCTGCGCTCTTCAGGCGCCGTTCGGCCGGCGGCCGCACCACGGTGATCGGCGGCGGACCCAGCCACCAGTTCGTGAAGTACTGCTGGCCGATTGCCCAGAGGTTGCTCACGAACCAGTAGATGACGAGGCCGCTCGGCGCCCAGAGGAACATGACGCTGAACATCAGCGGCATCATCATCATGATTCGCTGTTGCGCCGGGTCGGCCGTCGTTGGCGTGATCTTCTGCTGCCAGTACATCGAGATGGCCATCAGGATCGGCACCACGAAGTACGGGTCGGCGCGCGACAGGTCGTGAATCCACAGGCCGAACTCGGCGCCGCGGAGCTCGATCGCCTGCGAGAGCATCGAATAGAACGCGAACAACAGCGGCATCTGCAACAGCATCGGCACACAACCGCTCGCCGGATTGACGCCCTTCTCGCGGTAGAGATTCATGATCTCCGTGTTCATCTTCTGCCGCGCCGGGTCGGTGGCCTTCATGCCTGCGTAGCGATCCTGGATCGCCTTCATCTGTGGCTGGAGCATCTGCATCTTCCGCATCGAAACGACACTCTTGTGCCGCAAAGGGAAGACCACGATGTTGATGACGATCGTCAGCAGGATGATCGCCCAGCCCCAGTTTCCAACGTAGCCGTGAATCCACGTGAGCGCACCGAGCAGCGGCACCGCGAGGAACTGAAATATGCCGAAGTTTATGGCGTATACCAGTTGCGCATCCACCGCCCGTAGTTGCTCAAACTGCTTCGGGCCGAAATAGAACTGCCTGTTCGTTGCCGTCTCGGCAAAACGGAAGCTCTGGTCCAGCAACTGCCGCTGCGCCTCGCCCTCGCCCGGCAGCGTGACCAGGCGATACTGCACGCGCGCCTGACCGGGATTCAGCGCCAGCGCGATGAAGTAGTGATCGTCGATGCCGACGAAGCGGAACGCTCCCTCGTGGGTTGGTTGCTCCCGGAGGGCATCGGGGAGCAGTCGCTCGACGTCGCCCTCGCGATGGAAGATCGCTGATGGCGGCTGAATGTAGTTGCCGGTGAAGAAGCTGCCGCCGCTGGTGGAAGCACCCGCGTCGCCAAGGCCCGGTCCCCACTGGACCAGCGGGTTGAGCGTCATGTCGCCGCTCGTGACCGACGCAGAAAAGCCAACCACGTAACTCCGCGGATCGATGCGGAATTCCTTCCGGGCGCTGAGCCCGGCAGCATCTTGGTACTCGAACACCAGCGTGGCTGGATTGGATGTTGCGTCCACGCGGCCATTCGTGTCACCCGATACGCGGTACAGCGCCGAGTTCAGCCGACGCGTCAACTGCTCATCGTCCACGCGGAGCGAGAACGGCCGTGCCTCCTGCTCGGGCAGGTTCGACGGGACGAGGTCCAGCGGTTGCCCATTCCCGTCGCGATACTCCTTCAGACGCCACTGCACCACGCGCCCGCCGCGGTTCGAGAACACCGCTTGAACAGACGACGTCTCCACGACGATCTGCCGTTCCGTCGGCTCCGAGGTCAGTGCCTCCGGTTGCGGGACGTCGGGCACGGACGGCGTTGAGGCTGGTGCGGAGTTGGGCGACACTGCCGGCGGGGGCGGCGGCTCAGCGGGATTAACTTGCTGAACCCGTTGGCTAGGGGGGGGCGGCGGGACGAAAAGCGCCTGGTAGGCGTAAAGCACCAGAAAGGACAGGACAACGGCAATGAGAACGCGACGTTCCATTACGACCTGAGCGGCGGGACCGGATCGAACCCGTGGCTGCCGAACGGGTGACAGCGCGCCAGCCGTCGAAGGCCGAGCCAGACGCCTCGCACGGATCCGTGAGTGCGGACGGCCTCGGCCATGTAGTCAGCGCACGAGGGCTGAAATCGGCAACAGCCAGTAAGCAGCGGTGAAATGAGCAGCTTATACGCTCGAAGCGACGCCAGCACGAGCGCCGCGATCGCCGCGTCGATCCGGGTCCCGCTCCGAACGAGGGCGGACGCGATTCCCCCGCTCGAGAGCGGCGTAGTAGTCGGCTTCGAGGTTGGAGAAGGGAGCATCGAGCATTTCCCGGCGCGGCACTATCACGATATCAAGGCCGGAACCCACTTTGTGGCGCCGGAACACTTCGCGTGACAGGCGCTTGGCGCGGTTACGTTCGACGGCTGAACCCAGCTTCCGGGTAGCCGCCACTCCGAACCGCGGCACTTCCCCGCCGTTCGGCAGCACGAACAGGGTCATGAACCGGCCGCGAATCCGGGCGCCCTTGTTGTACACGCGCTCGAACTCGGGCCGTCGGCGGATTCGCAGAAAAGACACCGGGTGTGATTTTCCCACTGAATACTCCTGGAAAATCACACCCGCTGTCCCTTGTCGTGATTTTTCCATCAATCTTCCTGGAAAATCACACGGTGTCTT
>DATDHP010000515.1:0-2537 GCA_036521515.1 Vicinamibacterales bacterium | reverse complement strand
GTGCAGCTGTCGACGACGCAGCGCTACACCCACGTGAACGTCACCCAGTTGCTCGACGTCTACCGCAAGGCGCACCCGCGCGCCAAGAGAAACCAGTAGTTCACGCTTCCCGGTTCTCCCTTCTCGGTTCGTGTTCAGGTTCGGGGTTCAGTTCTCGGTTCGCGTTCATGTTCGATTGTTCGGTTCCGGGTTCGCGGTTCACGAACGGCGAACGGCGAACTGAACCGCGAACCTGAATACGACCAAGAACTGAACGACGAACCTGAACACGAACCGAGAAGCGAGAACCAGGAAGCGTGAACGGTCCCGTTATACGAGCGCGCCGTGCGCGTCGTGGTGCTGCAGCGCGGCGCGGCGCCCGCGCGGGAAGTCGATCCCGAGCGTCTTGATCTTGTAGTTCATCACGCGCGGGCTGATGGCCAGCAGCTCCGCGGCGTCCTTCTGCACCCAGTTGGACATCTTCAGCGCCTCGACGATCGACAGGCGCTCGATCTCCTCGAGCGGGATGCCCGTTGGCGGAATCTTCACCACCGAGGCCGCCTCGCGCGGCGAGCCGACGGTCCCGGTGTCACCCAGCCGCAGATCCTCGATCGCAATGTGGGTCCCGTCGGCCAGCAGCATCGCGCGCTCGATGGCGTTCTCGAGCTCGCGGATGTTCCCCGGCCACTGGTAGCGCATGAGGAGCTTGAGCGCGTCGGGTTCGAGCCCGTCGATTTTCTTCTTCAGCTCACCTGCGAAACGGCGGATGAAGAACCCGGCCAGCGCCGCGACGTCTTCCTTCCGCTCGCGCAGCGGCGGCATCTCGATCGTCACGACGTTCAGGCGGTAGTACAGGTCCTCGCGGAACGCGCCCGCGTCCACCATCGCCGGGAGATCGCGGTTGGTGGCGGCGATGAGCCGAACGTCCACCTTGATCGTCCGGGTGCCGCCGAGGCGCTCGAACTCGTGCTCCTGCAGCACGCGGAGGATCTTGGCCTGCGTGTTCGGGCTCATGTCGCCGATTTCGTCGAGGAACAGCGTGCCGCCGTCGGCCTGCTCGAAGCGGCCGATCCGCTGCTTGTCGGCGCTCGTGAACGCGCCCTTCTCGTGGCCGAACAGCTCGGACTCGAGCAGGTTCTCCTGCAGCGCCGCGCAGTTCACCTTGATGAAGTTGCGCGCGGCGCGCAGCGAGTTGTGGTGAATCGCGCCGGCGATCAGCTCCTTGCCGGTGCCGGTCTCGCCGCGGACGAGAACGGTGGTGTTACTCTTGGCCACCTTTTTCACGACGCCGAGCACCTTGTCGAGCGCCCCGCTCGACCCGATGATGCGGTCGAAGTCGTAGATGTCCCCCTGGGCGTGGCGGAGGTAATCGATCTGGTGCTGCATCCGGCGCATCTCGAGCGCCTTGGCGATCTTGACCTCCATCTCCTCGATCTCGAAGGGCTTCTGCACGTAGTCGAACGCGCCCGACTTCATCGCTTCGACCGCCGTCGAGACGGACCCGAACGCGGTCATCAGGATCACGGCCGTCGACGGGTGCAGCGTCTTGGCCGTCTTCAGCACGTCCAGCCCCGTACTACCCCCCATCTTCAGGTCACTCACGACGACGTCGAAGAAGCCCTCGTGCAGCTTCTCGATGGCGGCGTTGCCGTTGGGTGCTTCCTCCACGTCGTGCGACGCCTCGGCGAGCGCCTGGGCGAGCCCGCGGCGGAGTGAATCGTGGTCGTCTGCGATGAGAATGCGGCCCATGATTTATTCCTCGTCAATAGCCCTGGTCGGCAGGGTCACTCGAATCGTCGTCCCGCGCCCCGGTGCGGTCTTCAGGTCAATCTGGCCGTCATGCGCGTCCACGATCTTGCGCACGATGGAGAGGCCGAGGCCCGAGCCCTTGGCCTTGGTGGTGAAGAACGGATCGAACACCCGATCGGCGACGTCCTGCGGCATGCCGGGGCCGTTGTCCGCGACCTCGACCTGCACCGCCTCGCGACCGTCGGCGTCGCCCTCGAGCCGGATCGCCCTGGCCGAGAACACCACGTGCCCGCGGCCCCCCATCGCCTCGTACGCGTTGGCGAGCAGGTTCGTGAAGAGCTGCGCGAGCTGGTGCTGGTCGCCCTGGATGAGCGGCAGCTCCCCCGGCACGCGCACGTCCACGCCGATGTCACCCCGCCGCGCCTGCGTGTCCGCGAGCTGCACCGCGGCCTGCACCGCGTCGGCGATGCTCGTGTGCTCCATGTGCAGGCGGATCGGCCGCACGAAATCGAGCACCTCCTGCACGATGGCGTTGGCCATCTTGGCCTCGTTGATGATGTCGGTCAGCGCCGCCTGCGCGTCCGGCGCGTCCGGAACCTTCCGGCGCAGCAGCCCGGCCAGCACTTCGATCCCGGCAAGGGGGTTCTTCACCTCGTGCGCAATCGCCGCCGCCATCTCCCCCACTGCCGCGAGCCGGTCGCGCAGCCGCTCGCGCTCTTCCAGCTGCTCGACGCGTGTCAGGTCCTTGAAGAACATCGCCGCCCCGACCACCGTGTCGGCGTCGTCGCGCACCAGGGCCAGCGTGTAGC
>DATDHP010000514.1:0-4579 GCA_036521515.1 Vicinamibacterales bacterium | reverse complement strand
GCGATTCAGCGCAGTGCCGCGGCGCGCCCCTTGAGCGTCGCGGCGAGCGATCGCAAACGAGCGGCATCGCGCGCGCTCGCTCCCGCGGCGTCGCCATCCAGTTGCGCGGCCAGCGCGTCGAGCCGGTCCAGCCGGGCGGCGGCGTCCCTTTCGCGACCGGTCCTGAGACTGTCCACCTGGCCGAGGGCAGCCCTCACGGCGGAAACCCGCGCCGGCAGGATGCCGCCGCTGCGCGCGAGCTGATCGAGGTACGCGCGTGCCACCACCGAGGTGGCAGGCCAGGTGAGCTTCGACTGCTGCTGCGCGTTGAATCCCTCGACGCGCACCATCATCGCCGCGTCAATCTCGTTCTGCGTCAACTGTGCGCCCGGAGTCAGCCTGAAGATATCGAGGCCGCGGGCGATCTCCGTGCCGTAGATGTATCCGTTGTACCAGTAAGTCGACCAGTACCCGCCCGTGATCAACTGTGCGGCGTCGAGCGGTCCGCGATCGAAGAAGGCGATCTCCACGGGGTGCGCCGAGTCGGTGAAGTCGAACACCGAGACGCCGCCCTGGTACCACCCCTGCACCATGATGTCGCGGCCCGGGACGGGAATGATCGAGCCGTTGTGCGCCACGCAGTTCTCCTGCTCGCTCTGCGGCGCGGGCAGCTTGTAATAACCGGCGAAACGCAGCTGGCGATCGACGATGTCGAAGATCGCGTTGGCTCCCCAGGTCGGCGGATCGCCCGCGCGGCAGCGCGGCCGCGTGCCGCCGCCCCACTCGTCGGTGAAGACGACTTTCGTGCCGTCGTTGTTGAACGTGGCCGAGTGAAAGTAGGCGAAGTTCCTGTCGGCCACGTAGTCGAGCCGGACGGGATTCATCGGATCCGAGACGTCGAGCAGAAGTCCGTTCCCCGAGCACGCACCGGCCGCCAGGCCGAGCTCGGCGAACACCGTGATGTCGTGGCACTGGTCGGTCTGGCGCGATGCCTGCGTCCCGGGTCCATGCGTGCCGCCGGGCCAGAGTCCGGCAATTGCCCCGCTGGCCGCGTCGGCAAAGATCCGCGGACGATTGACGATGCGCGCATTCTGTGGAGCGGCGAGCGGCACCTGGATGACGTCGATGCTCGCGAGCGACGTGTTGATGTCTTCCTTCGGATCGAGCGCCGAGCACTCGGCGAGCTCCTCGGACGATCGCACCCCGCCGGTGCCGGACCCGTAGACGTAAATATTGGCCCTGTCGCCCGGAGCGGCCACCAGCGTGTGCGTATGAGAGCCCCGGCACGTCTGCACGGCCGCCACCTGCCGCGGCTTGCCGGGCTCGCTGATGTCGAAGATGCGCACACCGCGGAAGCGTTCGGCGCTGACCGGCGTCTCGACCCCTCCCGTGCCGCAGTCGATTCGTCCGCGAGTTTGTTCAACCGACATGAAGAGCAGGTTGCCCTGGACCGACACGTCACCCTGGCCGCCGGGGCACACCACCGAGGCAATCCGGCGCGGCGACCGCGGGTTCTCGATGTCGTAGGCGTTGAAGCCGTGGTAGTTGCCCACGAAGAGGCGGCTTTCACGGAACGCGAGGTCCGAATTCGCGAAGTTGAGCGTGATCTGCCCCCGTCGCGCCTCGATTGCGGTCCTCGGGTCGGCCTCCGGCGCATCGGTACGGAGCTCCGGCGGCGTGGGAGAGCCGGCCGGCGTCCTGGGGTCGAAGAAGCCCTCCGGCTTTGGCACGTTCGCGACCAGCTCCATGTTACGGGCCGCCTGTCCGGCGTCGCGCAGGCCGGCTTTCAGACCAACGCGCGGGTCGGTGGAAGGCGTCGCCGCGCGGCGTTCCTGCGCGTCGCCCGTCATCACCGCCGGGAACAGCAGGAGGGAGAGAGTCAGAAACGAGCTGGCCAGGGGTCTCATCAGTGAAGCTCCATCATCATCGCGCTCATGCGCGCGATCTCGATACGCTGGTCGGCATCAACGTCGGTCGCAAAGGCAAAGATATCCGATTCCTGGCCCGCCCCGGGTGTGGAGAAGAGCTGCCGCACCATCACCAGGGCGCCCTCGTGGTGCTTGACCATGAGCTCGAGAAACAGCCGGTCGAACTCGCCGCCGGTTGCTGCTTCGAGGCGGCCCATCTCCTCCCGCGTGAGCATGCCGGGCATCAGCGCGGCGCCCGGCGCGTGGTGCGCGTGCGCGTCCGGGGCTTCCTCGCCTCGCACCTGCAGCCAGCGCTGCATCAACGCGATCTCGTCCTCCTGCGACAGCTCGATCCTGCGTGCCAGCAGTCGCATGTCTTCCCTCGTCGTTCGCGAACGCAGGAGGGCGACCATCTCGATGGCCTGCGCGTGATGGCCGATCATGCCCTGCATGAACCGGACGTCAGCCGCGGTATGCCGGAGGCGCGAGAGATCGACGGCTGTCTCTGCCGAGATGACCCGCGTCGCCTGCCCAGGAGCACCCGGTTGCACGATCGGCGGGTCCGAGTCGCCACCCGCCGTTTGGCACGACGTCGCGGCGGCGACGATGAGCACGAGTGCGGCGATCCGATGTGAAAAGGCCTTCAATACGAAAAGCATACGTGATGCGCGGACTCTTGACACGCCGTTCGGGGAGGTCAACAATGCGCTGGTTTTTGCACAGCCCAGGAACAGGTGTCGTGCAGAGGAGCCCCTGCAGCACGGCTTCCGATACCCTCCCCTCGGCAGCTACCGTTCTCCCGGCCCTTACCGGTCGTCGACCGCGATCTGAACCGCGGGAGGTGCACGTATGCGGTCCGCGACGCGCTGGCTGCTTCTGACGCTGTTGCTCGTGCCGCCAATCGGAGTGCCGGGAGCGTCCGTCCAGGAGCTCCACATTGGACATCAACTTCGCGCTGCGCACCGAGACTGCGGCAACCTGGAACGTCTGGCTCTCTGTAATGAACACGACCTTTCGGCTGTGGTCCGTCGGGCCGTTCATCATCGACCCCCAGTTAGCGGTGCCGTTTTCCGTTCCGAACTTTCCAGCTCTCGGAACGATAGGCTTCCTGAGCGCACTGACGACGCCGGACTCCGGGATCATCTGTTCGGATTGGGAAACGGTCGATACGGGTGATCCGCCGCCAGGCACCGCCGCGCCAACGGCCGAACAACTGCGGCGGCTGTTCCCGTCCGGGCGGTAAAGCGTTCGACGCCCGGCCGAAAACCATACCGGGTTTGGTTTGCGAAATTCGTCAAATCAAACCCGGTATCGCGTCAGTAATCGAACAGCCGCGTGTACTTGACGATGAACGAGCGGCCGAGGAGCTCGTCGACGGTGAACGACGACGTGTCGCGCCGGTCGTTGTAGACGACGAACAGGCCGGTGCCGCTGCGGTTCAGGAGGGCGAGCCGGATGTTCGACGAGATGGACGACGATTGGCGGTTGTACTGGATGAGCCCCTGCAGGTTGGCGAGGCTCGTAAACGCATAGGTGATCTTGAGCGGGACCAGATCGTTCCGGAAGGTGCCGCCGGGCAACGTGACGTCATCGCGGGTCCAACCGATTTCCGAGATCAGCCGCGCGCCGGCTCGAAGGCCGAGCGCGAGCTCCCACGCGAAATAGTCACCGTCGTAGTACTGGCCCACGTACTGCCTCAGCGACACGTTGAGGGGCGCGCTGGGGTCCGTGTTGCCCTCGAACCTGCCCTGCACCCAGGAGTACTGGCCCGCCGGAATCACGACGCGCCGCCCTGTTACATCCTGGTATACGGTAAAGGGCTCCTTCGGGCGGTCCTGCTGGGTTTCGATGACATACCCGAAGCGGCCACCGTGCCGCTCCTGGATCTCGAAGAAGTGGAAATGGCCGCGCGTGGTTTCGAGATTGTTCTCGAGATCGGTGTACGCCGAGTAGTTGATGTGCGGCGAGAAGCGGCGGATCCAGGGCCATTGCTTCGGCTGGTAGGTAAGGTTGACCCGGGTATCGAGCAGCCGGTACGCACGCCGCGGCAGAAAGCCGACCTCGGGGTTGAACCGGTCGCCGACCTGCGAGTAGCCGGCGCCGCCGTTCCAGAACGGGTTCGCATACTGGTAGTAGGCCCGGCCCGCATAGTCCGACCCGCCCTTGCTCGCAGGCGAATCGGTGCGCGCCAGGAAGGCGAACAGCTTGCCGTTGGTCGTGGTCTGCCACGCGAGATCCACTCCGTAGGCGCGGTTGTAGTCGTCACTCGCTGCCAGTGATCCAACACCCTGGCGGTTCACGAACATCGCGCCAAAATTCGAACGCCCCACCTCGCGCTGGACGCGGAACACCGAGAAATTGTTGGCCGGCGCAATCGTCTGCCCCGTCCGGTCATTGACCGAGTCGCGCGTCTGCATGTTGAGCAGGCCGACGTTGTAGCCGCCCATCTTTCCGCTCAGCCGTCCGCCCGCCACGATGTCGATCGGCTGGCCGCTGGAAGAGAGACCAATCCGGCGTGAAAAGAACAAGTCGATGTTCCGCGGCTGGCCGAGCTGAAACACCTGGGCGTTCTCGAGAAAGAACGGGCGTTTCTCGGGAAAGAACAGCGCGAACCGCGACAGGTTCACCTGCTGCTCGTCGGCTTCCACCTGGGCGAAGTCGGTGTTGACGGTCAGGTCGAGCGTCAGATCGGC
>DATDHP010000513.1:0-13824 GCA_036521515.1 Vicinamibacterales bacterium | reverse complement strand
CTTGAACAGCCGCGTCGATGCCGCGTGGGTAGTCGCGTCCTGGGTGCGCGCCGACAGCAGCGTCGCGATGAGGATCTGGAACGGGTCTTCGGCCTGCTCGTTCGAGATCTTCTCGACGGCCGGCAGCTCCAGCCCAGTGATAGCGCGGCCGAGCGAGCGCATCACTTTCTCGACCGATCGGCTATTGGGTCTCTTCATCGATCATGAAACAGGAGTCAACGGCAGCTGGCCGCTCAGAACGGCGATGACGTTCCGTGCGGCGAGGTCGGCCATCGCGGTCCGCGTCTCGGTCGTACCGCTGGCCATGTGCGGCGCGAGGAGCACGTTCTCGAGCGTCAGCAGCTCGGGGTGCACGACAGGCTCCTGTTCGTAGACGTCGAGCGCCGCGCCGGCGATCAGCCGGTTCTTCAACGCCCAGGCAAGCGCCGGTTCGTCGACCACCGGGCCGCGCGCCGTGTTGATCAGGTACGCGTTCCGCTTCATGCGCGCGAGCGCCGGCTGGTCGATGAGGTGCGTCGTGTCAGGGGTCAACGGCACGTGCAGCGACACGACGTCGGACGTCGAGAGCAGCCGGTCGAGCGGCATCCCGCCGCCGGACCCCGGGGTCCCCGCCGCGCACTCTTCCACCCCGCGGCGCAGGTCTGCGCCGTGAGGACCCCGGGCTTGCGCGGTGGGGTGGGAGCGTGACGTGTGCGCGACCTCCATGCCGAATGCGGCCGCACGCGCGGCGACCGCCTTCCCGATGCGGCCATAGCCGACGATACCGAGCTGCTTGCCACGAAGCTCGGTGGCCAGCATGAAATCGAAGGCCCAGCCCTTCCAGCCGCCGCGGCGCACGAGGCGTTCCCCTTCGCCCAGCCGGCGCGTAATCCCGAGGATCAGCGCCCACGTGAAATCGGCGGTAGCCTGGGTCAGCACATCGGGTGTGTTCGTCACGATGATGCCGCGTTCGCGGGCGGCAGCCACGTCGATGTTGTTGTAGCCGACGGCGGCGTTCGCGACGATGCGCAGGTCGCGGCCGGCATCGAGGAGGGCACGGTCCACGGTGTTCGTGATCATCGCGAGCAGCCCCTGCTTCCCGGGGATGCGTGCGACCAGCTCGTCGTGCGTCGGCGTGCCGCCCTCGACGCGATCCACGTCGCAGGCGTCTTCGAGCCGCGCCATCACCGATGACGGCAGCCTGCCCCCGACGAGGACCGACGGCTTCATGCGGCTACAGTAGCAGGCAGCGGGCAGCCGGCAGCCGGCAGCAGCCGGCTCTCAGTGGCCATAGGACTTGCAATAGCCGCAGTGGCTGCACATCACCGTCGGCTCGATAAGGCAGGGGCCGTCGCCGTCGGATCCGTCGGGCACGACAAGGAGGGCGTGGCTGGCGTGGCGCGACGGTGCGAAGGGGCGGGGCGGCGAGGGTACGCTCGCCGCTCCGGCGACGTGATGCGCAATCGCCTCGCGGACGAGCGCGCGGAGCTCCTGCTCGGTCATTCCTGAACGTCCACTGCATCGATGATGCCGACGATCGCCGCGTCAACGGGCGCGCCCTTGCGGCCCAGCGCCTCTCCGGCAGCGCGCCCCTCGATGACGACCAGCACCTTCTCGTGCACGCCGGCGCCCACCGAGTCCACCGCGAGGATGGCGGTGCCGCGAGGCTGGTCGTCCAGCGTCACCGGCTGGACGAGGAGCAGCTTGGCGCCGTCGAACTTCGCGTGCTTCTGCGTGGCGACGACGGTACCGATCACACGGGCGAGTTGCATTTACTCGAGGTCCCAATGATCGACGATCCCGACAATCCCCGCGTCCGCCGGCACCTCGAGAGGAGCGAACGGAAAGCTCGCTTCCTTGCCGCGCACGAAGAACACGATCTCACCCGTCCCGGCGCCAATGGCGTCAACCGCCACGAGCGCTCGTCCCGTTGCCGCGCCGTCAGCCGCAAGCGGCTGCAACACGAGCAGTTTGATGCCGGCCAGGCTCGCGTCCTTCTGCGTGACGACGACGTCGCCGAGCACTTTCGCAAGCTGCACTAGAAGGCGCCCCCAGCGTTGTTGCCATCATCCTTCGCTGCCCCGGGCCACGGAGTCACGGAGGACACTGGGCCATTCGTTCTCCGTGTCTCCGTGTCTGGCACCCCACCGCGCCAGCGCGGCGGGGACCCCGCGCCCGTGGCTCGTCGCAGTGAAGATTAGTCGCCTGCGCTCACTTCGACGGCGTCGACGATGCCGACGACGGCGGCGTCCACGGGGCAGTCCTTCATGCCCGATGCCATCCGCGCCGAGCTGCCACTGACGATGAGCACCGTCTCGCCGACTCCGGCGTCAACGGTGTCCACCGCGACGAGGTAGTTGCCTTCGGCATTGCCGTGCGGGTCCATCGGGCGCGCCACCAGCAGCTTGTTGCTGACGAGCCGCGGATCCTTGCGCGTGGCGACCACGGTCCCGACGATGCGGGCGAGGATCATCGCGAGCAGTCCGGGGAGGAGACTAACGCATTCTTCAGGACTTGCCTGCGCCCGCCGTGGCCTTGCCGATCGGCAGTGTATCCTCGAGGTTGGCGTGCGGGCGCGGGATCACATGCACGGACACGAGCTCGCCGACGCGGCGCGCCGCCGCGGCGCCGGCATCGGTCGCGGCTTTCACCGCCGCCACGTCACCGCGAACGATGGCCGTCACGTAGCCTGCGCCAATCTTTTCCCAGCCGACCAGCGTGACCTTCGCGGCCTTGACCATGGCATCGGCCGCCTCGATCATGGCAACCAGACCCTTGGTCTCGACCATTCCCAACGCCTCTCCCATTGTGGTCCTCTTAATCTGTGAGTTTGCCGACGGCGGCTGCGATGAGCGCCGTCAACTCGGCGTATGTTAGCCGAATTTCATCGCCGCTGCTTGCCTTCCGACCAGCGGGCGAGACGTCTGGCACGAGCCGCTCGGTCGGCGAACTGGGCGCTTCGAGCACCTGGCAGGTCGCCTGGTCACCGGCCGCGGCCGCTTCTGCGGGATCGGTGCACAGCGGCGCTGGCGCGGCGATGCCGTAGACCCCGCGAAGCCCCTGCAGCCGCTCCACTTCCTCGCGCGAGATCAGGCGCTCCCGCCCGAGGAGCCGCGCCACGAGGCTGATCTTCGCAAAGTGCTCGATCGTCTCCATCTTGTAGTACGCCGCCATCACGTCGGGACCGCATGTCACCGCGCCGTGGTTGGCCAGCAGCATGCCGTCGTGCGCCTTGATGTATTTGCGGACGGCGTCGGGCAGCTCTTTCGTCGAGGGCGTTCCATACTCGGCGATCGGAATGCTGCCGAGCGTGGTGATCACCTCCGCCAGCACCGCACGCGTCAACGGGATGCCCGCCACGGCGAAGCCGGTCGCCAGCGGCGGATGCGCGTGGACGACCGCGTTCACGTCCGGCCGGTTCCGGTAGATCTCGAGATGCATCGGCAACTCGGACGACGGCTCCCGATCGCCGGCGATCTTCTTCCCGGAGCAGTCGACGATCACCATCATGTCGGGTGTCATGAAGCCTTTCGAAACGCTCTTCGGCGTGGTGATCAGGCGGGTGTCATCGAGGCGCGCGCTGATGTTGCCGTCATTGCTCGCGACATACGCGCGCGCGTACAGCCGCCGGCCGGCTTCGACGATCTCCGCGCGAAGGTGTTCCTCGAAACGTGTGTTGCTCATCGCTGGCACGAGAGGAGTCCGGCCTTCATGATCGTCGCTTGTACTCGGCTCGACATTTCTCGGAGCAGAAGTAATGCGTTTCGCCGCCGGACCTGAGGGAGAGCGACGCGCTCGGCGCGACGTGCGTGCCGCAGACCGGGTCACGCGCGAGGTGCACGGGCGGGGCCTGCGTCCGCGCACGACGGCCGCGAGGAACGCCTCCCGCCGCCGCGATCACACCGTCCACCACCCTCCAGAACAGACGGGCGATGATGATCAGGAGGACGGCAATGAGGATCCAGCGCACCACGGCGAGTGTCCCGCCCCGACACTAGTTGCCGGGAACTGGCGCGCCGCCCTGTTGCCGCTTCTGGTGCGCCGCGGCGACACCCTCCAGCGCGCGACTGGCGGCCTGGCCCTCGGGGCTGTTCGGCGCGATGTCCACGACCTTCTGCCACGCCGCCGACGCGCCGGTGAGATCCTGCTTGCCGAACGCCATCACGATGCCCTGGTTGAGCAGTGTCTTCGTGTGACGCGGGTCGAGCTTGAGCGAGTAGTCGAACTGCTGCAGCGCGCGGTCAGCCTGGTTCATGTAGTAATAGCTGACGCCGAGATCGGTGCTCGCATCCACGTTCTTCGGGTCGAGCTTCAGCGCCTGCTCGTACCACTTGATCGCCTCGTCGTAGCGTTCGCCGTCGAAGTACACGTTCGCGAGCTGGACGGTCGCCGCAGCGTTCTTGGGATCGCTGGCCAGGGTGGCCGTGAGCTCCTTGACACGTCCCTCATCGAGCGGCGCCCGCTGCTGCGTATTCCCCGCAGCCGGCGCCGGCACGGCCGCCACCCGGGCGGAGCGGTCCATCTGCTGTGTGGCGAGCACCCAGCCGAGAATCACGCCGAAGCACATGCCGGCGATGGCAAAGACGATGGAGTCAGCTTTCATTGAACTCTGTAGGCTCCGGGCTTCGGGCTGCCGGCTTGGGCCCTGGGGCGACCGGTCGCCGGGCTCCCGGCTAGCTTAATCTTCACCGCTCAACACCCGCAAATACTCGCGCACGCTCCGATCGAGTCCAACGAACAGCGCGTAGCCGACGAGGGCGTGGCCGATTGAGACCTCGTCCAGGTACGGAAGACGGCGGAAGAGGACCAGGTTGTGCAGATTCAGGTCATGCCCGGCGTTGACGCCAAGGCCAAGCGACTGGGCGAGCCGTGCGACTCGCGCATAGACCTCGAACGACTGCAGCCCCTGCTGCGCCCCGCGCTCGCAGGCGCGGGCGAACGGCTCGGTATAGAGCTCCACGCGATCGGCTCCCAGATCCGCTGCCCACCGCACCGGCGCCTCCTCCGCGTCCACGAAGAGACTCACGCGGATGCCCGCGCTCTTGAGCTCGGCGACGACGCGCTCCAACCGCGCGCGCGGCGTGTCGATCGACCAGCCGGCCTGGCTGGTGATCTCACCGGGACGCACGGGCACCAGCGTACACTGGTCCGGCCTCACCTCATGGACGAGGTCGAGCAGGTCGGGCCGCGGGTCGCCCTCGATGTTGTATTCCACTCGCCGATCGAGCGACTGCAGGTGGGACGAGACCTCGCGAACGTCGGTGGCCGTGATGTGCCGCGCGTCTGCCCGAGGGTGCACCGTGATCCCGGGCGAACCAGCGGCAATGCAGGCTTCGACCGCCTCGAGCACCGATGGCACTGTGCCGCCGCGCGAGTTCCGAACGGTCGCGACCTTGTTGACGTTGACGGAAAGACGGGCCATCAATGCCCAATGCTAAATGCTCACACTCCAATGCACAACGCCGACGCCCGCATAGGCTTCGAATTTTGGGCATTGGGCATTTGAGCATTGGGCATTGGGCATTGCTTGTTTACACCGCAGCTCCCACATGCTGCTTGACCGCCTCGATGATCTCCTGGCCCCACCGCCTGATCTCGGCCTGGTCTTTTCCCTCGAGCATCACGCGCAACAGCGGCTCCGTGCCCGAGTAGCGGACGAGGAGGCGTCCGCTGCCCGCCAGCCGCGACTCGACCGATGCCATGACCGCCGCCACTTCGGGGATCGTCTTCAGATCCACCTTGCGCTCCACGCGCAGGTTCATCAGGACCTGCGGGTAGGTCGTGAGCTCGGAGGCCAGGTCGGCCAGCGTACGTCCCGTCGCCGACATCGTGCGCAACACGTTCAGCGACGTGGCCAGGCCGTCGCCAGTGAAGAGATACTCGGAGAAGATCACGTGGCCCGACTGCTCGCCGCCGAGGGACAGGTCGCGCTTGAGCATCTCCTCCATCACGTACTTGTCGCCCACCGGGCAGCGCACGATGCCGATGCCGGCCTCGCCAAGCGCGATCTCCAGGCCGATGTTGCTCATCACGGTCGCGACGAGGGCGTTGCCCCTGAGGCGTCCCTCCCTCTTCATGTGCTTCCCGCACAGCAGCAGCACGGCATCGCCGTCGACGATCCTGCCCGACGCATCGACGAAGATCGCGCGATCACCGTCGCCGTCGTACGCGATACCGAGATCGTATCCGCCGTCCACGACCGTACGCGCCAGCGTCTCGGGGTGAGTCGACCCGCAATTGAGGTTGATGTTGCGCCCATCCGGTGCGCAACCGATGCACCGTGCTTCGATCCCCATCTCCTGAAACAGCCGGGGAGCGATCGTCGTGGTCGCGCCGTTGGCGCAATCGACGACGACGCGAAATGCCCTGGCCCCCGAACGGGCTGGAAGGATCTCCTCGAGATGATCGATGTACTGAGACCGGTAGTCGATCCGCTCGACCGGCGCGCCAAGTGGCGGCGGCGCGACATCCTCGTCGAGCATGTGCGATTCGACCTCGTCCTCCAACACCTCGGTGAACTTTTCTCCGGCGCCCGAGAACACCTTGATGCCGTTGTCCTCGAACGGATTGTGGGAAGCGGAAATGACCATCCCGGCCGTGTACCCCATGCGCGGCGTGAGGTAAGCGATGGCCGGGGTCGGAATAATCCCGGCGCTCGTGATCGTGGCGCCCTCGGAGCGAATACCCCTCGCCAGCTCCTCCTCGATCCACTCGCCGGATTCGCGGGTATCGCGGCCGACCAGGAAACGAACCGATTCGCCGCCGTGGCGCAATGCCCGTACCAGGGCGGCCCCAAGACGCCGCACGGTCGAGTGATCGAGCGGCGGCTCTCCTGCTTTGCCGCGCACGCCGTCCGTTCCGAACAAGCGACCCATGCGCCTCCTTAGACATCTCCTGAGGCCGAATGGTGACAGATGATGCGCGCCTCTAGTAACGAAGCTCCGCCTCGACTCGCTCGTCAATTCGAGGCGGAGCTTCGTTACTTGATCTTCACCCGCAGTTCCTGTGGGTCCACGCTGACGATGCCGATACGCGGCGGCGGCACGACGCGGACCGGCAATCGATACTGCCCGCTGCGAAGACCGCCGACATCGATCGATGCTTCGAACGCTTCGGCCCCCGATCTCATCGTCTCGCGCGGGCCGCGCACGTGGACGGTGACCTGCGACGGCGCCACCTGCGCGGTCGTGTGGTCGCCGTTCCGCACCTGCACCGGAATGGCTGCCACCGCCCACTCCACCGGGGCGGGCCCGACGAGAACGGTGACCTGCGCCGTCTGCGGCTCCCGGAGGCGCACCGACGAATCGGGGACGCCGACCGTGACGGATTCGGTGACCGGCGCCTTCGCGCCGTTCACCGACACCGGCTCGGTGATCGCTTCCGTGAGGCCCTTCAACGCGCTGACGGGCCCGATCACCTCGACCGTGGCCGGATCCGCCGTCATGGTGCCCACGAGATATCCAGCCGCCGGCTCGCCATCGACCTCCGGGATGATGGGGACGACCTTGCTTCCCGACGGCTCGAAGGTCATCGACAGGCTTGCGGGTGTCACCTGAACCACCTCCACCCCGAACGGTGTGCGGACCTCCGCCCCGCTGATGTGAAACAGGCGCCGGCCCGCACGCGCGGACCTCACGTCCAGCATCGCGACCAGCTCCCCCGCCGGCACTCGACTCAGGGCACCGGACGAACCGCGCAGCCTCACGTCGACAACCGTCGGCGCGTCTCCGACGATCTCCAGCTGGGATGGCAGGTTGGTGAATTCGAGCGGGATGCGCATCGCGCGTTCCACGATTTGCTCGCCGGCGACGAGGATCCACAACAGCGCCGCGAGCGCGATCGACAGGACCTTCAAGCCGAGGTGTCGAAAGCCGAAGAACGCCATCAGGCCAGCGAGCTCCGGGCTTCCTCCGGCGAAGCAGCCCGGTGGTGCCCGAGCAGCGACCGCAGGCGCGCCTTCAGCGCATCGGGCGCGATGCCGCGTTCGATATTGCCACCCAACACCAGCGACGTGCTCCCGGTCTCCTCCGAAATGACGATGGCGACCGCATCGTTCTCCTCGGTCAAGCCGAGCGCGGCGCGGTGGCGCGTGCCGAGGTCGCGGCTCACGCGCGGGTTCACCGAGAGGGGCAGAAAGCAGGCCGCCGCCGCCACCCGATCGCCCTGGACGATCACGGCGCCGTCGTGCAGCGGAGAGCCGGGCTGAAAGATGCTGGCGACCAGATCATAGGTGACCATCGCGTCGAGCGGAATACCGCCCTCGATGTAGTTGCGCAGCCCGATCTGCCGCTCGAAGACGATGATGGCGCCGATGCGGCGCGTGGCGAGCGTGGTCGCGGCGACCACGAGCTCCTCGATTGTCTCGGCCGCGCTCTCCTCGCGCTCGAAGTACCGGAAGAACGGGGCGCGCCCGAAATGCGCCAGGGCGCGCCGGATGTCGGCCTGGAACAGCACGATGATCGCAAATACCACGTACGTCGCGAGGTTGCGGATCACCCAGTTGACCGTCTCGAGCTGCAACCACCGCGAGAGGAAAAACAGCACGATCAGGAAGCTGGCGCTGAGCGCCATCTGCACGGCCCGCGTGCCGCGGATCAGCAGCAGCAGCTCGTACATCAGGAACGACACGAGCGCGATGTCGAGCACGTCCGACCACGAGACGGCGGGGCGCTGGAGCAGTTCGGTCAGCCAGTCCATCGATCGTCATCCCCAACAATGCTCAATGCCCAATGCTCAATGCTCAATGCCCAAGGCTCAATGCCCAATGCCCAAGGCTCAATGCCCAAGGCTCAACGCCCAAGGCTCAATGCCCAAGGCTCAATGCTCAATGCTCAATGCACAAGGCCTAATGCTCAAATGCGGAAAGTCAGGGCTCGTTTGTCATTGAGCGTTGAGTTTGGGCCTTTGGGCATTGAGCATTGGGCATTGGACATTGGTCAGGCCCGATGATACTTCCGAATCTCATCGGTTACCCGCACAACCTGAACCATCGGCGCCACGGCGTGAACGCGCACGATATGCGCGCCCCCCAGCACGGCTGCGGCGACAGCGGCGCAGGTGGCCCAGTCGCGCTCGGCCGGAGGGACGTTGCGGCCCAGCGCTCTTGCAAGAAACGACTTGCGTGACGGTCCGACGAGGATCGGCCGACCGAGCTCGCTGAACTGACCGAGGCCGGCGAGCGCCTCGTAGCTGTGAGACGCTTCCTTGGCGAATCCCAAACCCGGGTCGACCAGGAGGCGATCCTGCGCGATGCCGGCGCCGGTGGCGAACGCCAGGCTCTCGCGCAACTCGTCCAGCACCTCGTCGATGACGTCGTGGTAGGACGCCTCCTGATACATGTCGCGCGAGCGCCCGCGGCTGTGCATCAGCACCAGCGGCGCGCCGTGCCTGGCGACGACGCCGCCGAGCGCCGGTTCGTATCGCAGCCCACTGACGTCGTTGACCATCGCGGCGCCAGCCGAGAGCGCCGCATCAGCCACGGCAGCCTTGTAGGTGTCGATTGACACCGGGATGGACACACGCGTCGCCAGCGCCTCGACGACGGGCAAGACGCGGCGGCTCTCCTCGACCTCGCTGAGCGGCTGCGCTCCCGGCCGGGTGGATTCCCCGCCCACGTCGAGCAGGTCGGCACCTTCCGCCGCCATGCGGACGCCCGCCTCTATGGCCCGTTCGGGATCGAGCAACTCTCCCCCGTCTGAAAACGAGTCGGGCGTCACGTTGATGATGCCCATCACAAGCGTACGATCGCCGAGCGGGAGGCTGCGCCCGCCGGGCAGCGGCACGGTGAACCGTCGACGGGGATGGATCAAGGATCAAGGCTCAAGGCTCAAGGCACAAAGGGCCGGATGAAGCCGGCCCCCACGACGCTGAAAAGATGCTCGTAGAGGCGGACCTTCAGGTCCGCCTGCATTGGGCATTGCCTGGACTCTGAGCCTTGAGCCTTGTTATTCCTGCGTCACTGGCCGCGGTGGAAGAGGCGGCACGATCGACGTCGCCGGCCGCTCCTTCGCGGGCTTGGCCTCGCGCGGCGGCATCGGGGTGGTCGCGCCGGCGATCGGCGTCGGCTCCTCGATCGGCAAGCCGGCCAGTATGCGCCGGATCTGGTCCGCGTCGAGCGTCTCGCGCGCGAGCAGCGCGTCCGCCAGCTCGAGCAGCTGTTTCTTGTTCTCCGTCAGCTGCTGCTGGGCACGCGTGTAGTTTTCCGTCACGATCCGCTTGACTTCCTGATCGATGCGGAGCGCCGTGTCTTCGCTGTAGTCCTGATGCTGCGCAATCTCGCGACCGAGGAAGATCTGCTCTTCCTTCTTGCCGAAGGTGAGCGGCCCCATCGCCTCGCTCATGCCCCACTCGCAGACCATCTGGCGGGCCATCTCGGTGGCGCGCTCGAGGTCGTTGCCCGCCCCCGTCGTGATGCTGCCGATCGTGATCTCCTCGGCGATGCGCCCGCCGAGCAGGATCGCGATGCGGTCCATCAGGTACTCGCGAGAGTAGTTGTGCTTCTCGTCCACCGGCAGCTGCATGGTCAGGCCGAGCGCCATGCCGCGCGGGATGATCGTGACCTTGTGGATCGGGTCGGCGTGCGGCAGCACGACAGTCAGCAGTGCGTGGCCGGCCTCGTGAATGGCCGTCACCCGCTTCTCGGCTTCGCTGATGATCATCGATCGCCGCTCGGCGCCCATGAGCACCTTGTCCTTGGCGAACTCGAAGTCCACCATGCGGACGACCTTGCCGTTGTAACGAGCGGCGTTGAGCGCCGCCTCGTTGACGAGGTTCGCCAGGTCCGCGCCCGAGAATCCCGACGTGCCCCGCGCCAGCACCGCCACGTCCACATCGTCGGAGAGCGGAATCTTCTTCGTATGCACCGCCAGGATGCCTTCGCGCCCCTTCACGTCCGGCCGGTTGACGACGATGCGCCGATCGAAGCGGCCCGGGCGCAGCAGCGCCGGGTCGAGGACGTCCGGGCGGTTTGTCGCGGCCACGAGAATAACGCCCTCGTTCGACTCGAAGCCGTCCATCTCGACGAGCAGCTGGTTCAGCGTCTGTTCGCGCTCGTCGTGCCCGCCGCCGAGACCGGCGCCGCGATGGCGGCCAACCGCATCGATCTCGTCGATGAAGACGATACACGGCGCGTTCTTCTTGCCCTGCTCGAACAGGTCGCGGACGCGCGAGGCGCCCACGCCGACGAACATCTCGACGAAATCAGACCCGCTGATCGAGAAGAACGGCACGTTGGCTTCGCCGGCAACCGCGCGGGCGAGCAGCGTCTTGCCCGTGCCAGGAGGCCCCATCAGCAGCACGCCCTTCGGGATACGCCCTCCGAGCTTCTGGAACTTCTGCGGCTCGCGCAGGAATTCGATGATTTCCTGAAGCTCGTCCTTCGCTTCGTCCACGCCGGCGACGTCCTTGAACGTCACCTTTTTCTGGGCGCTCGACGACAGCTTCGCCTTGCTCTTGCCGAACGACAGCGCCTTGTTGCCGCCGCTCTGCATCTGCCGCATGAAGAAGATCCAGAAACCGATCATCAGGAGGATCGGCGCCCACGAATAGAGCAGCGCGGCCCACGGACTGGCGGTTGGCTCCCTGGCCGTGACGACCACGCTCCGCTCGATCAGCCTGTTCGCCAGCCCTTCGTACTGCGGCGGCGCATAGGTGCGGAAGCTCTCGTTCGACTTGGAGACACCGGTGATCTCGTTACCCGTGATCGTGACGCGGGCCACCTGGCCGGAATCGACCTCCGCCATGAACTCGCTGAAGGTCTTGGCCTTGGCACTCGCCGTGCTGAAGCGAGTGGAAAAATTCCAGACGACGACCCCGACGACGACGAGGATCATCCAGAAAACCAGGCTCTTCAGCGTTGAGTTCAAAAGCTCCCTCCCACGCACAACACAGGGGCAATAGAAAAGAGTATCACTTCGAAGCCCCCTTCTGCCTCATTAAGACCAGCTTTCCGCGCCGAAGTTCCACGCGGCTGCCGGGAAGGTCGATCCCCCGGTCATTTCCGCACAGAATTGCCCGGACTGCTTCGACGTGGTCGAGGCCGATCTCGCGGCCGCCGGCTGTCCCGCGCATCGCCTCGAGCAGCACCCGCCGGACGACCGGCGGCGCCTCTGCAGCCAGCCTGGCGGCGTCGATTTCAACCCCTTCAGGCGTGAGGCTGGCGACCGCCGCGAACCGCTCCCGGCTGAGCTCGTCCAGCCATTCGCCATCCTCGCGGACGAGCGCTGCCGCCCGGGCGATGGCCGGACGAGTCTCGCCGCGCGCAGTGCGGTCCAGCTCGGGCAGCACGACGTGGCGAACACGATTGCGTGGGTTTTCCACGTCCTCGTTGCTCTCGTCCTCCATCCAGGGCTCTCCGCGGCCGGCCAGGTAGGCGCGCAGCTCTGCCCGGGACACGTCGAGCAGCGGCCTGACGATCAGGCCCCGCCGGGGATAGATTCCGCCAAGGCCTGTGAGTCCCGCCCCGCGTATCAGCTTCAAGAGGAAGGTCTCGGCCTGATCGTCCTGCGTGTGGCCGACGGCCACACAGGTGGCCTCCGCCTGAGCCGCCGCGCGACCGAGGAAGTCGTACCGCACGCGCCGTGCCGCGTCCTCGATCGACAGTCCGTGCGACGTCCCGTAGGCTTTGACGTCGAATCGTTCCACGGCGATTGGCAGGCCAAGCCTGACCGCGAGGTCGCGGCAGAACGCCTCGTCGCGATCGGCCGACGGCCGAAGCTGGTGGTTCACGTGCGCGAGGGAGGCGACCGAGAACTCCTTGTTCGCGGCGAGATCGAGGAGGAGCAGGGCGAGGGCCACCGAATCGGAACCACCGGAGATCCCGACAAGCAGACGGGAACCCGGCGGACACAGGTTGTGCCTTCTGATGGTTCGACGGACCTGTTGGTGGAGACCTGTCAAGGCACAAGGCTCAAGGCTCGAGGCACAAGGCACAAAGGCTCACGGCACAAAAGGCTCACGCCCCGACCAGACGAACCTTCTTGAGCCTCGTGCGTTGTGCCTTGTGCCTTGAAAGTTTGATTTGCCGGAGGGCGGACTCGAACCGCCGACCCCGCGCTTATGAGACGCGTGCTCTAACCGGCTGAGCTACTCCGGCACGAAACTACAATTCTAGCAGCGCCCGGGGCTCAGGCCTCAGGCCCCAGCCTCATTGATCACGGCTGCGGCGATCAGCGGAATCAGGATTTCGTGGTGGCCCACCAGCGAAATACCGGCGCCGCTCGTGCCCGCGACGGGCCGACTGACGACGTTGGTCTGCGGGCGATACATCCGCATGAAATCGATATTGACCGTGGTGAGGCCGTCGAGCGCGACGCCCTGGTTGCGCGCGAGGGCCACCGCCTTCAGAAAGACCTCGGGGAGGATCACTGCGGATCCGCAATTCAAATAGACGCCTCCATCGAGCCGGGCGATGACGGATGCCAGATAACGGAAGTCGCGCAGGCTCGTCTCACCCGTCGCTGCGCCCGAGGCGCTCGGGTGCATGTGGATGATGTCAGTGCCGATCGCCACGTGCACTGTAAGCGGGATACCAAGGCGATGCGCCGTCACCGCGAGGCTGCTGCCGCCATGCGGCGGGTTCCGCTCGGCCAGAAACCGCGCCACGGACTGCCCGAGGCCCAGTTTCTCGTCAGCGCCGCGCCGGATGGCCTCGTTCAGCAGTCGCCCGGTCTCCTCCGCCATCCCGAAGCGTCCGCCACCCAGCGTGCCGTCCACGTCTTCGGACGTGGCTCCAGACAGCGCGATCTCGAAATCGTGGATGACGCCGGCGCCGTTCATCGCGAGCGCCGAGACGAAACCCCGCTCCATGAGATCGATGAGGACCGGGGACACACCCGTCTTGACGAC
>DATDHP010000512.1:0-9161 GCA_036521515.1 Vicinamibacterales bacterium | reverse complement strand
ACCGCGCGGTCGAGCAGCATGTACGCCACCGGAACGACGACCAGCGTCAGGAGCGTCGAGGTGATCAGCCCGCCAATCGTCGCGATGGAGATCGGCGCGCGGAACTCGCTGCCGTCGCCGCCGCCGAACGCGGAGGGCGTCATGCCGAGCACCATCGCCACCGTGGTCATCACGATGGGCCGCAGCCGCACTGGACCTGCTTTGAGCAGCGCGTCCTTCACGCCGAGGCCTTCGCCGCGAAGCTGGTTCGTGTAGTCCACGAGCAGGATGGCGTTCTTCGTGACGAGACCCATCAGCATGACCACGCCAATCATTGCCGGCATCCCGATGTTGTTCCCCGTGATCAGCAGGAGGAGCAGCGCCCCCACGATGGCCAGCGGCAGCGACAACATGATGATGAACGGCTCGAGGAACGACTCGAACTGCGAAGCGAGCACGATGTAGATGAAGGCGACCGCCAGGATGAGCGCCAGGCCCATCGCCGCGGCCGACTCCTGCATCATCTCGACGTCGCCCGCGAAGCCCCACTCGAAGTTGGCGGGCATCTGCACGCCGGTCATCACCTGCTCGACCTCGCTCGTGATCTGTCCCAGCGCATAGCCCTCCGCCAGATCGACGCCAATCTTGGCCTGCCGGCGCCGCTGCTCGCGGTCGATGTTGCTGGGTCCGACGGCCGGGGCGAACGAAACCACGTCGCCCGCCCGGACAGCCGACCCGGCGGCCGAGTACAGCGGCGTGCGCAGGATCGCCGCGCTGTCGTTGCGGAACTCCGGGGCGAGTCGCACGCGGATGTCGTGCTCGCGGTCGCCGTCGCGCAGCTTGGTGGGCACGATCCCCTCGACCATGCCGCGCAACTGCATCGCCACGTTGCCGACGCTGAAGTCGAGGTCAGCCGCCAGGTCCCGGTTGACGCGTGCGACGACCTCGGGCTGGCCGCTCTCGAGATTGCTCTTCACGTCCACCGCGCCAGGGATCTGCCGGATGCGGTCCTCGATCTGTCTGGTAATTCGCTGCAGCTCGTCGAGATCGTCGCCGCGCACGAACACGTTGATCGGCGGCTCGTACGGGGCGCCCTGCATGAACTCCGGGTCGGCGACCTTCGCCTCCACGAACGGCATGTCCTCGAGCCGCGCTCGTACCTCGGCCTTGATGGCGCCGATGCTCCGCTCGCGCTCCTCCTTCTTCGATGTCTTGACCCGGAGGGTCGACGAGCGTACCTGGCCGTTCACCCCGACCGTCGTGAACACCTGGCGAACCTCGGGAATCGCCTGCACGCCGGCTTCGATCTTCGCGGTCGTCGCCACGCTCTCGTCGAAGGACGTCCCTGGCGGCAGGTCGACGATCACCTGGAACTCGCCGCGGTCCTCGGCGGGCACGAATTCCGTGTCCATGATGGCCATCGTGCCGAGGCTGGCGACGAAGACCACGGCCGCGGCCGTGAGCGTCTTCCAGGGGTTGTCGAGCGCCCACGCCAGCACACGGTGGTACCTGCGGTCGAGCGCATCGTAGGCCTCGCCCCACCGCTGGAACAGGCGGCCGGCGCGCGTCCTCGTGCGCTCCTCCCGCGGGATGAACCGCACGAAGCGCGACGACAGCATCGGGTCGAGCGTGAACGCGACGAGCAGCGACATCGCGACGGCGAACGCAATCGTCAGCGCGAACGACTTGAAGAACTGGCCGACCAGCCCCGTCATGAACCCGACCGGCAGGAACACCGCGAGGATCGTGAACGTGGTGGCCATGACCGCCAGCCCGATCTCGGCGGTACCGCGCTGCGCGGCGGTCATCGGGTCGGCGCCATGCTCCATGTGCCGGTAGATGCTCTCGCGCACGACGACCGCGTCGTCGATGAGGATGCCGATGACCAGGGAGAGCGCCATCAGCGTCATCATGTTGAACGTGAAGCCGGCGAGCCACATGAAGAAGAACGTGGCGATGACCGATGTCGGCAGCGCGAGGGCAGTGATCAGCGTCGAGCGCCAGTCGCGCATGAACAGGAAGATCACCAGGACGGCCATGAGGCCGCCGAAGACGATGTGTTCGCGGACCTGCGCGACGTTTTCCTTGATGAACTCGGCGTCGTCATGCACCTGACGGATCTGCAGGGCGGGGAAGTTCGGCGTCACCCGCGCCAGCGTCGCGTGCACGCGCTCGGCGATGGCCGCCGTGTTGGCGCCTGACTGCTTCTTGATGGAGAAGGAGACGGCGTCGGCGCCGTCCAGGCGCGTCGTCGATTCCCGCTCCTCGAAGCCGTCCACGATGCGGCCAACGTCGCGCACGCGTACGGTCGAGCCCGCGTCCGACCGCAGGATCACGTTCTCGATCTCTTCCGCCGCCAAGAACTCGCCTTTGGTGCGGAGCGAGATGCTCTGGCCTGCGCGCGTCATCCGGCCGCCGGGGAGGTCGAGGTTCTCCGCCGCCAGCGTTTCGGCCACCGCGCTGACCGGCAGCCCGAGCGCCTCGAGGCGACGCGGGTCGAGGTCCACCTGGATCTCGCGGATTTCGCCGCCGTTCACCTCGACGGCGGCCACGCCGTCGATCTGTTCGATCAGCGGTTTCAAGTCGTCTTCGACCTGCCGGCGCGTCACGTCCGATCGCTGTGACGAGCCGACCGCGAACGTCATGATCGGGAGCCCGGCCACGTCGAACCGGACGATGGTCGGGTCCTCGATCTCTTCCGGGAGCCGGTCGCGGATTGCTGCGACCTTCTCGCGTACCTCGGCGGCCGCGTTCTGGGCGTCGACTTCCAGGCGCAGTTCGAGGCCGACGCGCGAGAACCCTTCAGTGGACCGCGATTCGACGCGCTTGACGCCATTGATGCCGGCGACGGCATCCTCGATCGGCTGCGTGACGAGGGTCTCGACCTCTTCGGGAGACGCGCCGGGATACACGACCGCGATGTTCACGAACGGAAAGCTCACGTCCGGGAACAGGTCGATCCCGAGGCGATTCATCGACACGACGCCGAGCACCATGAAGCTCACGATGAACATCGTCGCGAAGACGGGCCGCTTGATGGAGATGTCAGAAATCCACATACGAATGCCTTACCTGCAAAACGCTTGGTAGAGGCGAACCTTCAGGTCCGCCTCTACTTCCGAAATATGGGGTTGACCCTGGCGCCGGCAGCAACCTCGCGGCGGGCGTCAGCGACGATGGTGTCCCCGGCCTTCAGGCCGCTCGCGATCTGGACATCGGTTCCGTTCGAAAGCCCCTCGGTCACCGGCACTTCGGCCACCGTGTTGTTCTCGATCCGGAGCGCCACGCGCGTGCCGCCGCGAGTGACGATCGCTTCACGCGGCACGGCCACGACGTCGTCGACCCGTTGCAGGGGTATGGTGGCGACACCGTACATTCCGGAGAGCAGCGTTCCGGGATTCGGCGTACGCACCTCGATGGCGAAGTGGCGGTTGCGCGCGTCCACCTCCGGCGCGATCGCGGCGACACGTCCCTCGACGAATTCCCCGGGACGCGCCTGCACGCTCACACGCGCCGTCATGCCGACGCGAAGACGGCCGGCCTCGAGCTCCGACACACCCGCCTGGAGCTTCATCACGCGCAGGTCGGCCACGACCACGACGGGCTTGTTGTCGCCCGGGCTCACCAGGCTGCCCGCATCGTAGTTGCGCTCGACGACCACGCCGTCAATC
Source organism: Vicinamibacterales bacterium (assembly GCA_036521515.1). Classification (GTDB taxonomy): domain Bacteria; phylum Acidobacteriota; class Vicinamibacteria; order Vicinamibacterales; family UBA2999; genus Gp6-AA40. The sequence continues at coordinate 5,511 of DATDHP010000512.1, read as the reverse complement.
GGCGAGACGAGCGTGGCATCGCGCTGCACCTCACGCGCACGGCGAAGCGCCGCCTCGGCCTGCGCCAGCGTCGCCATGGCCAGGTCACGCTGGGCGTTCGATGCGCGGCGCGCGGTTTCGGCCGAATCGAGTCGCTGTCGTGGCACGGCCCCCTTCTCGAACAGGTTCTGCGCGCGCTCGTGCTCGAGCACGGCATTGGCCAACCCCGCCTCCGCCGATTCCACGCCGGCGCGTGCCACGTTCACCGCGGCGGCGGCCGCGTCCACCTGGGCGTCGATCTCGCGCTGGTCGAGCGTCGCGACGACCTGCCCGACACCGACCCGGCCGCCGATGTCCACCGCAACGCGCGACAGCGTGCCGGGCAGCTTCGCCATGACCGCGACGCGCGTGTGCGGCACGAGGTTGCCCGAGATCTGCAGTGTCGATTCGAGATCAGTGAGGCCGACCTCGAGCGCAGGGACGTCCACGCGGTGCTCGGGCGCCGGCGTGGCGGCCGCCGCCGAAGATTCCGCGGACTGGCAGCCGGAACCGATGAGCGCTGCCACGAGCGCGCCGGCGACGAGAGAAAGACGGACGGAAGAGTGGAAACCGCTGAACGACTTCATGTGTGACCTCGAAGAGATTCTGTGTGCGATGGCGCATCGTGCGCATGTGCCGGACGTCACGGCCGCTCCACGTGACGGCCCGCATTCGGTTCACTCGGCTCCCCGGCGGCGTCTGGAGAGTGAAAGGCACACTCGGAAGCGACGAAGGTGCTGGTGATTTGGTTCGTGGTGAAGCCGGCGAGGAGCGATTCGAGCACGTCGCGGGCGAGCGCGTCGGCATCCTCGCCGGGCGCGAGGCGTTGCGCGAGGCCAATCGTCGCCGCTCCGAGCATGCCGACCCACAGGACGTGCAGCGCGGCCGCGGGATCGAGCTTCGCCGAAAACTGGCCCCGTGCGACGCAGGCGCGGATATCGGCCTCCGCCGCCGCAGTTGTCTGCTGAAAGAACTCGAACCGCTGGAAATCCTGGCTGAGGCTCGGGACCGATCGATCGGTGAACATCAGCTCGAAGTACTGCGGGTGCGCCTTAGAGAATTCGTAGAACGCCCACAACCCGCTGCGGAGCCGCTTGAATGGGTCGGCGTGATGCTCGGCGGCCTTGATTCCGAACTGCGCCAGCACGCGGAAGCCTTCCTCGGCCAGCGCGAAGAAGATGTCGTCCTTGCTCGGGAAGTAGCTGTAGATGGCCGCGGGGCTGTACTCGATGCGATCGGCGATCTTGCGCATCGACACGTTCCGATAGCCCTCGCTGACGAACAGGTCGCGCGCCGCGCTGAGGATGGCCTGACGAACCGCCGTGCGCTCCCGCTCCTGCCGTTCCTTGATACCCATCGCACCTCCGAACACCAATCATACCCTGAACGGTGTTCAGTATTCTATCGGTGTTGGACGAAAGCATATTTGGCAAAGTTTCAGCCCATGTGTGAAGTCCCATCCTCACATGAGCTCAACTCGTTCTAACGTTTGGATTTAAGTGGACTAACGGGTGGGGAGGGTGGCAGCGGCGCCCGCATAAACAAGCGCGGCTATCAGCAAAGTGGCGGAAAATCCCCAATTCATCGCAATGAAGACGGCGAGCGTGGCTCCCACCACTGAAAATGCGCCGTTCATTCCCCATCCCCACGGGCTCAGATCGACGCGCCGCGCGGCGAGGAGGCGCACTCCGCCCGGCAGGGGCATCCCGAGAAGCACACCGACGGGTATGAGGAAAGCTGCCGAAATAGCGACACGCATCGGCAGCGGCCAGACGATAGCAAGGTCTATGAGCCGTGGAAGCAGGACTGGGCTAACCGCCGCTGCGCCCACCACGCCAACCAGGGCCCCCAGCGTCAGCGTCCGTACGCGGCTCGCCGCTACCCGCCGGCTCATCAGGCTGCCCAATCCTGTCCCGAGCAGAAGCGAGAACAGGGTCACGGTCAGCGAATACACCGGGTGCCCGAGCAGCAGCACAAATCGTTGGAGCAAGGCGACTTCGAGAAGCATGAACCCCGCGCCAAGCGCGCTGAAATACGCCAGCCAGGCCGCCCAGCCGGGGCCGGGCCGTTCGCCGCTGACCATCAGCGGCCCGACGATGAACAGGAGGACAAGCGCGGCGGAGATCCCCATCAGGGTCAGCAGCGCGCTGAGCCCGTTACCGAACAGCATCGAGCGGCCGAACGCCACCTCGAACTGGTTGGCGAGCCGCGTCGTGTGGAAGAAAAACGGCCGGTCATCCGTCGTGGCGCGCACGTCGAGGGGGTATGTCGCAAGAAAGCGCTCGCGGTCGCCTGCAAGGATGAGGCGACGGTAGTCGGCCGCGCTGGTGCCGGTCCGCTGCATTTCGATCGGTTCCTCCGTCGCGTGCGACGCTTCGATCCCCGGCGCGTAAAGAATCGAGAATCCCAGGTCGCGGGAGACATCGCGCAGGTGCTCGACCTCGCTGGTCGTAAACGGCGTTCGTTTCAGGAGAAACGTCGCCACGCGGTCGAAACGGACGATGGCAAGGTGGCGCGCCGCGTCGAGGCCGCGGGCCTCGCACGCCGCCTGCGCGAGCGAGACGAGTCTCAGGCCGTCGAAGACCCACCGCGTGATGGTGACAAACCCGCTGTCGGTGAGGTGGTCGAGATATTCGCCAAAGGCTTCGGACGTGTACAGCGAGTTCTCGGTCAGCGTATAGGCGCCGGCTGCCGTCGCCGCCCAGGTGTCGACCAGCGAAGCCTGGATCACATCGTATTTGGATGAGCTTCGCCGGATGAAGCTGCGCCCGTCGTCCACGTGGGACGAGACTTGTGGATGCGCGTAGATCCCCCCCGAATATTCGCGAAACGCATCGAGCATGACGTCGCGGACGATGATCGGGTTGATCTCGACGCCATCGACGTGGCGGGCGCCAAAAACCAGCGCCGACACCAGATCGCGTCCACCACCGGGTCCGATGACGAGCGCCCGAAACCCGTCGGGGCGCTCGACGAGATGGTAGGCGAGCGCGGTCAGCTCGTATCTGAGGTACGCCGCAGCGTCTAGCGTGCCAGTGCCTTTCAGGATGGGCGTCGAGGCCGCCGAATCGATATCCATGAAGAGCGACTGGCCGCGGACGCCGGTAAACCGGGGGCTGAGCGACCAGTCGCCGTGGGCCCGGTCGTAGACAGCGACGCGCGAGAACGAATTCCATTTGCTGAATACGACGCGATCGCCCTGATGGCCCTTGGTATCCGAGACATCGAAGGGGGCGGCGCCGGCCAACTGAGCGCCCGCGGATACGCCAACCAGGAGCAGACCTGCCGCGGCCGCACGCGGGCGCCTCCGCGAGGGGGCGAAGCAGGTTGCAGCCAGCGCCGACAACGCCGCGGCCGTGAGAACCACGCCCGGTGCACCCACCGTGTCGAGCAGCGGGATGAGCGCCAGGCATCCGGCCGCTGCCCCCAGTAGGTCTGCCCCGTACAAAACGTTGATCCGATCAGAGAGGCGGGCAAATGCCAGCGAGAGGACGGCGCCGCCCGCAAAGAAGGGGAGCGCCGCGAGCGCATAGATCGCCAGCATCAACGCGAGGTTTTGGGGCGAGTAGGTCAGTCCGACCCTGATGCGGACGAGGAATGCGAGCGCGAGGAGCGTGACGAGCGCATGCGCGAGTGCGCCTGCTGTCAATATCTTGTGAGTCTCGATGTCGGAGAGCCGTCGGCGCAGGACGTAGACAGCGACGCCGCTCGCGCTCAGGCCAAAGAGGGCGATCGAAATCGCAAGAAAGGCGAAGTGGTAGTACATCGTGACCGAAAAAATCCGAGTCAGCGCGAGCTCGGTCATCAGGAGGGCCGCTGACACAGCGGCGATACCCGGCACCATGACCTTGCAGTCTAGCGGAACATCGTTTGCACTCGGAAGAGATCGAGGCGCTATCGTGCCCAAGGAAGGCGGTGAGCTGTGGGGGCGGTCTATCCAGCTCTGGGGTCTCTGAAGGCGGCGGACAGTATGCGGGATTGCGGCAGGATCGCCAGGCTTGTTCTGGCGTGTCTGATGGCCGCCGGCGGCGCGAGCGCGCAGGCGCAGCAGCCTCAGAACGACGATAATTCGGACACGGTCTTCCGAACTGGTGTAGACCTGGTGGCACTCAACGTGGTCGTCACCGACGCGCAGAAGAAGTTCGTCACCGGCCTCTCGGTCGACGACTTCGTGGTGTACGAGGACGGCGTGCAGCAGCAGCTGTCGTTCTTTGCCGCCAAGGATGTTCCGCTGGACCTGGCGCTCCTGCTCGACACGTCGGCGAGCATGACCGACAAGATGCAGACGATGCAGGAAGCCGCGGTCGGCTTCGCGGCCACGCTGCGCCCGGGTGACCGTGTGAGCATCGTCGACATCAAGGATTCCGTGAGGATCCTCCACAAGCTCGACGATGAGCCGGCCGGCGCGGATGCGGCGATTCGCCGCACCGTGGCGCGCGGCGGGACGGCCCTCTACAACGGCCTCTACATGACCTTGAAAGAGATGGTGAAGCAGCGCCGTCAGAACGGCGACGTGCGCCGCCAGGCGATCGCCGTGTTGTCGGACGGCGAGGACACGGCGAGCCTGATCGGATTCGAGGACGTGATGGACGCGGCCAAGGAAGCGGGCATCGTGATCTACACGATCGCGTTGAAGTCGGGCCGCACGGTGCGGACCGCCGCGAATGCCGGCAGCCGCTACTTCTCGCAGTCGGAGTTCGCGATGAAGGCGCTGGCACAGGAGACCGGCGCGCGCGCCTTCTTTCCGGTGAGCATTGCGGACCTGGCCGGTGTCTACAACACCATTGCGGAGGAGCTCGCTTCACAGTACGCGCTCGGCTACACGTCGAAGAACCCGAAGCGTGACGGCGCGTTCAGGCGGGTGGTGGTTCGAGTCGAGGATCATCCTGGCGCGCGGACACGCACGAGATCCGGCTACCAGGCAGCGCGCGCGGATCGGGCCGTCGCAACGATCCAGGAATAACTGGGTCGAGCTGAAGCCGGAAGCCGCCGGTATCGGGCGGGCTTCCGGCTTTCCAAGGTGGCTTCCGGCTCGAGCCGGAAGGAACGACAATGAGCGGCGTGATCGTCCTGATCGCGCCGCTCGTTGCATTCCTGGCCATTACGTGGGTCTGGCTGATCGTCGCTGCCCCGCTGCTGCCGGCTGCGCCTGCGGGCATCCTGTACGCGCTCGGCTCGCGGATCTGCCATCAGATATCCGAGCGGTCGTTCCACCTCGGCGTGGCGCAACTGCCCGTGTGCGCGCGGTGCCTCGATATCTACGCGGGATTCGCCATCGGCCTGGCAGTCGCAGTTTCTGCGACCTCGAGAGCGGGGTCCCGAAGTCAGACCCCATGGGGTCTGACCCCACGTGCGGGGGTGGCGATCGGGGCGCTGCCGACGGCGATCACGGTGATCATGGAGTGGGTCGGGCTTTGGCACACGTCGAACCTCGCCCGTGCCATCGCGGGCGCGCCGCTCGGCGTGGCCGTGGCGCTCGTGGTGATGGCCGGC
>DATDHP010000511.1:0-2760 GCA_036521515.1 Vicinamibacterales bacterium | reverse complement strand
CGGGCGCGCTCACGCCTGTCGCGCGCCGCATCGGTCTGGCGCGCAACTATCGGCCGACGATCGAGTACCTCATTTCGAAGGGCGCCGGCTCGATTCCGGATGAGCTGTTCACCACGGCCACCTGGCAGCCTCCCGACCTGCTCGCCCGCTCGATTGAGGCCGGAGCCAGCGTGAACGCGAGCAATGCCGCCCAATATGGCAGAACGCCGCTGTTGACTGCCGTGACGTCGGAGGCGGCGGGCGCCGATACGCTGAAGCTCCTGCTCGACCGCGGCGCCGATCCCAACATCCCGATGACGGAGGGGGAGACGCCGCTCGACTGGGCGATCTACAAGGGCGATCGCGCCAAGATCCAGGTGCTCGAAGAGCGCGGCGCGATGCGCGGCAAAGGTCCACGACGCGAAGAGATTGCTCCACCGGACAAGGGCGGCATCGCCGACCCCCGCGTGTCGCTGAATCGAAGCGTGACGCGGCTCCTCGACGCCGCGCCACGCTTCGGCGAGAGGGCCACCTGCGTCTCCTGCCACCACAACGCATTGCCGGCGATGGCCGCCGCGACGGCTCGACGACAAGGCATCGCGGTCGACGAAGAGCGGGCGCGCATGAATCTCGATCACATGGTGACCTTCTTCAAGACCAGCGTGCCGCGCTTGATGCTGGGCGATCCCGCCGTCGGGGGAGAGGCGCTCACCGCGGGCTACGTCCAGATGGCGCTAGCCCGGGAAAAGTATCCGCTCGACATGATGACCGCCGCCGTCACGCACTGGCTGATGGCACGCCAGATGCCCGATGGGCGGTGGCTTGGCAATGGCGTCAACCGCCCACCGTCTGAATACAGCTCGATCAGCCACACCGCAATCGCCGCGGCCGGCTTGACCTCCTATCCAGTGGCCGCCCGCAGGAACCAGATCGATCAGAGCTTGCGACGAGCGCAGCAGTGGCTGCTTGCCGCGGAGGCGAAGTCCGCGGAAGAACGCGGGATGCGGCTGATGGGCCTCGTGTGGACAAAGGCCCCGCGACCTCGCGTCGAGGCCGCGATACGCGATGTCCGGGCGCAGCAGGAAGCCGGGGGCGGTTGGTCGCAGTTCGGCCGTACCGAGCCCGATGCCTACGCGACAGGACTGTCGCTGTTTGCGTTGTGCGTCGCCGGAGTGCCCCCGACAGACGACTCGTACAAGCGAGGTGTGGCGTTCCTCCTCGGCACGCAGTACCAGGACGGCACCTGGCTCGTGAAGACACATTCCTTTCCGTTACAGCGGTACTTCGAAAGCGGCTTCCCGTTCGGCAGGCATCAGTGGATCTCCACGGCAGGAACGAGCTGGGCGGCGCTCGCGATCGCTCAGACGCTGCCAGACAGGCCGGCCGGCTGTTGACGCGCGAGGCTGGCGGGGGAGCGGCGATGAGAGATTGCAGGAAGTTCCTCACCCTCGCCGTCCTCGTCTGCGCGTCCGCGGCGCGCGCCGGCGCGGCGGATTTCACGGTCCAGCCGACGTTCGACGATGAGACCGACGCCGTTCCCGGCGATGGCATCTGCGCCTCGGTCAACGGCACGTGTACGCTCCGGGCGGCAGTCCAGGAGGCGAATGCGTTGCCCGGCCCCGACCGCATTCTCGTCCCCAGCGACTTTTACTTCCTCCGTCTCGGCGGCGCCCACGAGAATCTCGCCGCGACCGGAGACCTCGACCTGACCGACGACGTCACGATCGTCGGTGAAGACTCCAGGTTCACGACCATACGCGTGATCGACGACCGCGTGTTCCAGGTCTGGCCCGGCGTCACCGTCGAGATCTCGGGCCTGACCATCGAGCTCGGCGAGGTGATCGGCGAATCCGGCGGCGGCATCGACAATCTGCGTGGCATCGTCACCCTGCGGGATGTTGATGTACGCGCCAATACGGCCGAGGTGAGCGGCGGCGGCATCAACAATGTCGGACGAATGACGCTCATCAACGTCACGGTCACCGAGAACGTCACCTTCGGATCCGGCGGCGGCATTGCGAGCTCGGGATTACTGACGGTGTTCGGATCGACCATCAGCAGCAACGCGGCCCAGGGGGGCGGGGGCGGTCTGGCCGCCGGAGCTCCAAGCGTCGTTGCGGTGACCGGCAGCACGATCAGCGGCAACTTCGCCGCGAGCTTCAGTGGCGGTGGCATCGAAAACGAAGCGAGCGTCCCCGGCCTCGAGGCCAGGATGTCGCTCCGCAACGTGACCGTCAGCGGGAACACCGCGCGACAGAACGGGGGCGGTGTCATGAACGAGTGGGGCGAAGTCATGATGATCGGCGGCACGGTGACGGGAAACTCGGCGCTGCTCGGAGGCGGCGTTGCCACCCGTGAGGATCAGGGCAGCACGACCGGCACGTTCGTGCTCGCGAACACCATTGTGGCCGCCAATCCCCGCGGCTCCGATTGCGGCTTTGGGTTTATGCGCTCCCTCGGGCACAACTTGGACAGCGACGGCAGTTGCCCGTTTCGCGAGCCGGGCGACCTCTCGAACAGGAACCCGCTGCTCGGGCCCCTGGGCTTCGAACGTGGCAACAGCCTTCCGCCACCCACGCACGCATTGCATCCCTTCAGCCCGGCCATCGATCGCGGCGCCCCGACCTTCTGCTCCGCGAAGGACGAGCGCGCAAAACCACGCTTCGTGGACGGAAACGGTGACGGCCTGGCGAGGTGCGATATCGGCGCGGTCGAGTATCAGTGGAAGGAACCAGACAGCTGCGACCTGAACTTGGACGGACTCTACATGACCGACGACAG
>DATDHP010000510.1:0-9908 GCA_036521515.1 Vicinamibacterales bacterium | reverse complement strand
ATCGAGATGATCGACCTCGGCTACATGCACTACGTCCTGAAGTTTTTCGGGCCGCTCGGAGGCTGGCTCTTCAGGAGAGGGATGTACGCGCAGTACTACGCCCCGTGAACGGCTCGGCTTCACTCTGTTCGGATCTCCTGGCCGCCCACGGACTGGCCCGCGACGATCCGGGAGTGCTCGTCGGCCAGCAGGCCGCGTCCGGAATCCTCGTTCGTCGAGAGAACGACGGGCGCTACCCGGCTGGTGCCCCGGCGTTCAACGGTGGAACCGGCGCTGGTATGTGGCGTCCCACCCCGCCGCAGCTGTCGTCGATGGCCGTTCCCTGGTTGAGCGCGGTCAGGCCGTTCACATTGAACAGCCCGTCACAATTCCGGGCGGAACCGCCGCCGCGCCTGGACAGTGCCCGGTATGCCAGGGATTACGACGAGGTGAAAACGCTCGGCGCCTCGAACAGCGTCCGGACCCCGGAACAGACCGACCTCGCCTACTTCTGGGCCGCCAACTACGGGGCGGTCTGGAATCGGGTGCTTCGCGATCTCGCGGCCCTCCATGTCAGGACCATCGGGGAGACCGCACGGCTCTTCGCGCTGGCCAACATTGCGGCTGCGGACGCCGTCATCTCAGCATGGGACAGCAAAAGACACTACGTGTACTGGCGTCCCATCACGGCCATTCAGGAGGGGGAGAACGACGGCAATCCGCGAACGGTCGGCGATCGAGCCTGGCAGCCTCTCATACCCACACCAAACTATCCTGATTACACGTCGGGGGCCAATGTCGTGACGGCTGCCATGACGCGTACCCTTGCGCTGTTCTTCGGGGCCGAGAACATGACCTTTTCGGTTACCAATGAGATGACGCAGGGGAAGCAGAAGACGCGAAGCTATACGCGCTTCTCGGATGCATCGGATGAAGTCGTCGAGGCCCGCATTTACGAGGGCATCCACTTCCGGTTCGCGGACGAGGCGGCGCAGACGCAAGGCAGAGGCGCGGCCAGGTGGGTGTTCGAGCGGTTCCTGCGACCTGCCCGCGATCGTTGATACGACACCGGGTTGATTTGTCGATGGACTGCACGTCGAACATCACCCCCCCGGTGTCTTTTCAGGTTAGGGCCGCGCGGTTCCCTGGCGCAGCTTTTCGACCGCCTGGCCGATGTGCAACGACGCGTAGAAAATGCGCCCGACGGGAATTTGGCCCTTGAGGCGATGACGGCCGATCGCCTCGAGTCCCGCTGACGCAATGCATCCGCAGTTGGCGCAGTCGGGATTGCCGCCGAACTGGCACGGCAGGATCTGCCGCTCGAAATCAGACGAAAAGCAGTCTGTCGTCTGGGCGAAAATGCATTCCGCCGGCGACCTGGGCGGCTTGGCGAATACCTTGAGCATCCCGTCGACCATCTGCAGTTTCGGGAAGAGCGGGCGCAATCGGCTGAGCTCGGCAATCACTCGCGCGCGATCGGCCCCGGTCAGCCGCTCGGTCGACAGCTCGCCTTTCTGCGGCGTGTAGAGGCTGACCCAGATCCAGCGTGTGCTCTCGTTCGCCTGCCAGTACCGGAGAAACTCCTCGAGGTACCCCTCCCGCTGCGCCTGCTGCCGCGTGACGGTGCAATGCACCGTGATGTGGTGTCCAGCGATGTGCTCGAGGATCCGGTCGTACGTGGCTGGCGTCCGGCGGACGTCGTGCTCCGGCTGGAGCCCATCAATCGACACGACGATCTGCAGCCGGAGTAACCGTGCCCACTCGGCCGGTATCGGGCGCACGGCGCTCGTCACGAGCTGCGTATGAATCCCGCGCCGGGAGAGCCGGGGAAGGATGTGGCCAAGCTCACGATAGCGAACGAGCGGTTCGCCGCCGACGATCGACACGTGCAGGGGCTTGTGGCGATCGATCTTCGCCATGAAACGCTCGACGAGCTCATCGCCCTTGTAGTCGCTGAACCCGCGCAGCGTGACGCCGCCTCCGAGGTGCTCGTCGCCGTAGGCATAACAGCCCGGGCAGCGGAGCGGACATTCCTTGGTGATTTCGATAGAGAGATTTGGCCGATGGCCCGAGAGGATCCGGCCCCAGGCCTGAACGATTTCCCGAGCCCCGACGCCGGACGAATTCATGGCAGCCATTATCGGTTACTTTGCGGCCGGCGCGTTCACGTTCCTTGTTATTCTGTGTGCGCATGCCTCGGGAGTCTCCCTTACCCAGAATCATGCGCCGGCAGTCCGGCATTCACGGGTACGGCGTCTTCGCGTTGGAGTCGATCAACAAGAACAAGCGCATCATCGACTACGCGGGCCAGTTGATCGATCACAAGGAGAGCCTGAAGCGGGAGACGAAGTACCTGAAGCGCGGCGAGATCTGGTGCTTCACGGTCAACCGCCGCTGGGTTCGCGACGCGAATGTCGGCGGGAACGTCGCCCGGTTCATCAACCATTCCTGCTCACCCAACTGCTACAGCCAGATCGTCGGCCATACCGTGTGGATCCGCGCCGCTCGCAACATCGAGGCCGGCGAGGAACTGAATTACGACTACTACACGGATGGGGAACAGATCATTCAATGCCGCTGCCGGCCAGGATGCCCGAGAAAGCTGTGATCGCTACCGACGCGCACCAGGCACGGACGTCACGAAGGCTTTTTCGAGTCTCCGTGATCTCCGTGTTCTCCGTGGCCCTGTTCTCCGTGGCCTCCGTGGCCCAGGTCGTGGTCACGGACCGCGATCTGAACGCCGCGAGCGCGGGACGCATGGTGCGCGTCGGATCGGTGCCGGGCGGCCGCGTCACGACGATGCCGCTCGAGACGTACGTCGCGCGCGTCCTGGCGGGCGAGGGTCAGCCGGACGCGCCGGACGCGGCCCGGCGTGCGCTCGCGGTGGCCATTCGCACATATGCGCTCGCGAACGCGGGGCGGCACAACCGCGACGGGTTCGATCTGTGTGACAGCACACACTGCCAGGTGCTTCGTGCGGCGACACCCGCCGCGCGGGAAGCCGCCAATGCGACGGCCGGCCGTGTGCTCACGTTTAACGGGCGCGCTGCCGAGGTCTTCTACTCCGCGTCCTGTGGCGGCTACTCGGAGAGCGCCTCGCAGGTGTGGCCTGGCGCGGACTATCCCTACCTCCAGGCGGCCGAAGACGACGTGCACGCCGGGGATCGACCGTGGACGGTCGAATTCCCCCTGCGGCGCGTGCAGCAGGCGTTGCGCCGCGCCGGGTTCGCTGGCGATCGGATCAGGCGGATCGAAATCGAAGAGCGAAGCTCGTCCGGACGCGTGACGCGCCTGCGCCTGGTGGGATTGCGTCCCGACGCGATCTCCGGCGATCAGTTCCGGCTCGCCGTCGGAGCACGCGAGCTTCGCAGCACCGCTTTCGAGCTCGAGGCGCGCGGCAGCACGCTGCGGTTTACCGGCCGCGGGTACGGCCACGGCGTGGGCCTGTGTGTGGTTGGCGCCGGCCGGCGTGCGCTGCGCGGCGAGTCGTTCGAGGCGATTCTTGCCAAATACTTTCCGGGGCTGACGCTGACCGCTGGCCCGAGGCCTCGCTAGCGTCCCCGCGTCAACGCCGCGGCGAAGAATGCCTCCAGGCCGTGCTCGAAGGGCAGCGTGCGCATCATGCCGCGGGAATCGAGAAACGGCCTGATCGCAGGGTCGCCGTCGCGGCGGAGATCGACCAGCGTGAAGCCGTCGTGGCTGCCCAGAAAGGCGTCCACCACCTCCTCGTTCTCCTCGGGTTCGCTCGAACACGTGGCGTAGACGAGCCGTCCGCCCGGGCTGACGACGTCGGCGGCGCGCGCGAGCAGCGCGAGCTGATCGCGTGCGAGAGCCGGGAGACTGGCCTCGGCCCGGCGCCACCGGATGTCCGGATCGCGCCGGATCGTACCGAGGCCGGAACATGGTGCGTCAACGAGCACGCGGTCGAACGCTGGCGAGAAGGGCAGCGCGCCCTCTCCGCTGACGCGCATCACCCGGATGCGAGTGGCGCCGCTGGCGTGGACCGTGTCCTCGAGCAGCGCGATGCGCCGCTCCCGGACGTCGCACGCCACAATCGTCCCCGAATCGCGCATGTCCGCCGCCATGGCGGTCGTCTTGCCGCCCGGCGAGGCGCACAGATCCAGCACACGGTCGCCGGGCTGTGCGCCGACGGCGAGCGAGACGAGTTGTGACGCTTCGTCCTGCACGAAGAAGAGGCCCTCAGGCGGCCGGCGCAGCGGGTTCCCCGTCACGACCGTCAGACCGTGCGGCGCGTGCCGGGTCGGCTCGGTTTCGATGTCGTCCTCTGCAAGCGCCCGGGCCACTTCTTCGCGGAGCACGCGCAGCGTGTTGGCCCGCAACGTCAGCGAAGGGGCGTCGTTGTCGAACTGCGCCCAGCGCTCCGCCGCGTCGAAGCCGTGGCGATCCAGCCACCGCGCGACGAGCCACTCGGGGTGCGAATGCGTGATTCCAAGATAGGCGAGCGCCGCCGCGCGATCGCCGGTGTCCTCGGGGCGCGCGGGCAGCGGAAGCCGGTGGCGCTCTCGCAGAGTGTTGCGGAGTACCGCGTTGACGAACCCGCTCGCGCTCGGTTTGCGCGCCGCGCGCGTGAGGTCGACCGCGTCGTCCACCGCCGCCGACGCTGGAATGCGGGTGAGGTGCAACAGTTGGTAGAGGCTGAGACGCAAGATGACCGTGACTTCGAGATCGAGCCGGCTCACGGGACGTTTCGCGAAGAACGCGACCAGATGATCGAGGCTTCGTTGCCAGCGAAGCGTGCCCGTGACGATTTCCGCCGCAAGCGCGCGATCGCGCTCGTCGGACAGACGCTGCCGGCTCGTGGCCAGCGCAGCGGGGAGGTCTGCGCGGTCCGCGGCAATCGCGCGAAGTGCGTGATACGCCGCCGTTCGCGCTGGTGCGGTCACGGGGTCAAACCACGAAGGCCACGAATGTCGCGAAAACTCCGATCATCCATGAGCGTCTTTCGTGTTCCGCGTGTCTTTCGCGGCCTTCGTAGCTATCCCAGGCGCGCGCCGGGCTGCACGGGGTGGCCGGCCAGGAATTCGCGCGCGGTCATCGGGCGCCGGCCTTCGGGCTGCAACTGCTCGATCGCCAGCCGCCACTCGTGGCCCGTGGCGACGTGAATGGCATCGCGCGTGACGGCGACGACGGTGCCTGGCGGCTCGCCGGCCGGCTCGTCGTCGACGTGTGTCTTCAGCAGGATGAGGCGATGGCCGTTGAGATACGTGTAGGCGTGCGGCCACGGGTACAGGCCGCGCACGCGATTGTGAATGAACGACGCGGGGAGCGTCCAGTCGACCAGGCCCTCTTCCTTCGTCAGGCGCGGCGCATAAGTCGCAATCATGAAGTCCTGCCGCTCTTCCTCGACCGGTCCCGTGGCCAGCCGCTCGACCACTTCCAGGAGCAGCGATGCGCCGAGCCCGGCAAGATCGCGCTCTACCGCATCGCTGGTCTCGTCCGGGCCGATCGGGCGTTTCACTTTCGCGATCATGTTGCCGGCGTCGAGCTCGCGCACCAATCGCATGATCGTGATGCCGGTCTCGGACTCGCCGTCGATCACCGCGCGATGCACCGGAGCGGCGCCGCGGTACTTCGGCAGGAGCGACGCATGCACGTTGATCATGCCGAGGCGTGGCAGGTTGATCAGCTCCTCGGGGATGATTTTCCCGTACGCCGCAACGACACCGAGGTCGGGCTGCCACCGGCCGATCGTCTCGAGCACCGCCGGCTCCCGCAGCCGCTGCGGCTGGAACACCGGCAGGCCATGCCGGAGCGCCAGTGCCTTGACCGGAGCATCCGTGACTTTCTGGCCCCGGCCGCGCGGGCGATCCGGTTGCGTCACGACGCCGACGACGGCATGTCGTGAGGCGAGGAGACGCTGCAGTGTCGGCACCGCGAACTGCGGCGTGCCGAAGTAGGTGACGCGGAGCGGGCTCACCATTTGCCGGAGCGTGCGAGCTTCTTGATCTTGCGGACGATGAGATCCTTCTGCAGACCGCGGAGGCGGTCAACGAAGACGGTGCCCTCGAGGTGATCCATTTCGTGCTGGAAGCAGCGCGCCAGCAGGCCCGTTCCCTCGATGACCTGTTCCCGGCCCTCGCGGTCGAGGCCTTTGACCACCGCGCGTGACGGGCGCGCCACGGTCGCCTGGAAGCCGGGCACGCTGAGGCACCCCTCCTCCTCGAGCTGCATCCCCTCGCGCTCGACGAATTCGGGATTGACGAACGTAATCAACTCCGAGGGATTTCGCCCGACCGAGATGTCGGCGACGAAGATGCGCAGGCCCACGCCGACCTGCGTGGCTGCCAGGCCAACGCCCGGCGCCGCATACATCGTCTGGATCATGTCGTCGATGAGCTGCGTGATCTCCGGCGTAATCTCACCGACCGGTACTGCGGGCTGATGGAGCACCTCGTCCCCATACCGGAGAATCGGACGGATCATGCAGGCGTGCGAGCCGCGAACCGGCGCCGCACCTGCGCCGCCGTCGCCTGGTAATGCCCCTGAATTTCTTCGATCGAGTCACCGCCAAACTTTTCGAGGAACGCATCCGCGAGGACGAACGCCACCATCGCTTCGCCCACGACCGCCGCCGCGGGCACGGCGCAGACGTCGCTGCGCTCGATGGCAGCAGGCGCCGCGGACATCGTGCCGAGGTCCACCGACCGCAGCGGCTTCATGAGCGTGGCAAGCGGTTTCATGAAGCCGGTCACACGCACGTCCTGGCCATTGGTGACGCCGCCTTCGACGCCACCGGCATTGTTCGTGGGGCGCATCGGCGCATCGCCGGAGGCTGGCGGGAGGATCTCGTCGTGCACGCGCGAGCCGGGCCGCGCTGCGACCCCGGGGCCAATGCCGATGCCGACGGCCTTGATGGCATGGATGGAGAGCAACGCCTGGCCGAGCCGGCCGTCAAGCTTACGGTCCCACTGCACGTACGACCCCAGACCGGGTGGAACGCCGGTCGCGATGACTTCGAAAGCGCCGCCGACAGTGTCGCCGGCCTCCTTCGCGGCATCGATGAAGGCCATCATCCGCTGCTGCAGGTCGGCGTCGACGCAGCGAAGCGGCGCATCGTCTGGCAGCGCCGATGCTTCCTCGAAGGAGACGACGCGACCTTCGGGGAGCGCAACGCTGCCGATCGCTGACACGTGGCTGGCGACGGCGACGCCGAAGCGACCGAGCAGTTGGCGCGCGAGGCTGCCGGCGGCCACGCGGGCGGCGGTTTCGCGCGCGCTGGCCCGTTCGAGGACATCGCGAATGTCCTCGTGGCCGTATTTGAGGGCGCCGGCAAGGTCCGCGTGACCGGGACGCGGCCGTGTCACGCCCGACCGTTTGGCGCCGGTCGCCCCATCCGGCATGTCCGGTTCGACGTACATCGTCTGCTGCCAGTTGACCCAGTCGCGATTGCGGATAAGGAGCGCAATCGGCGCACCCGTCGTCCGGCCGTGGCGGACGCCAGCGACAATCTCCGCGCGGTCGCTCTCGATCGCCATCCGGCGGCCGCGGCCATAGCCACCCTGGCGGCGCTGCAGGTTCACGTTCAGCGCGTCGATGTCGAGCTCGAGGCCCGCGGGCATTCCGTCCAGCGTCACGACGAGCGCCTGACCGTGCGACTCGCCCGCAGTGAGAAATCTGAGCACTCGGACAAATTGTATAGCACAGAAACTGCTACGTTCCGGAGGCGTACATGCGGATCTCCACGTGTTTTCGCTGCGCAAGCGCATTGCAGTGCGGCGGTCATGGTTCGACTGCTGCGCGACCGCTACGTGATGTTCGACGAAGCTCGCGGGTGCGACCTCGTCACGGGGGCCGAGGTGCTCCTCGCCTCTCCGGAATCGCTGGAGGACGGGAGATCAACTCCCAACTCCCAACGGGATCCCTGCACCAGCTCCCAGCGTGATCCTCGCTCCCACTCCCAATCATTGGGACTTGCGAGCGGGGAGTTGGCAATTTCTGAAGCGCTTCAACACGGACGCGACGGTCACCCTCGTTGGATTGTGGTCGATGCGCGGAACGGCGTGCAGGCGCTTGCGATTGGT
The DNA here is from genome assembly GCA_036521515.1 of Vicinamibacterales bacterium. Classification (GTDB taxonomy): domain Bacteria; phylum Acidobacteriota; class Vicinamibacteria; order Vicinamibacterales; family UBA2999; genus Gp6-AA40. Next base: position 1,887 of record DATDHP010000510.1, on the reverse strand, counting down.
CGCCGGGTTGCCGAGGAAGGGCGCCGCCACGGGTTCGTCGCGATGGCCGTCGACATCTATTTCAGGCTGCGCGGCCTGCTGATGGAGGACCTCGCTGAACGTGCGCTTTTGCTGATCGGCCGGTTCATGACGGCGGAGGCGGCCGGGCGGGCTGCCCTCCTTGATGCGTCGGCGCGGGCGGCTCGCCCGCACGTGCTCGTCACCTTCCAGTGCACGGCGGGGACGGCACACGCGTGCGTGGCGCGCGAAGCCAGGGTGGCGTATGGCGCGGTTGGAGCCCGTTCGCCGCGGGAAACGGCGCCTGGTCTCGCCAGGTACGTGGATTACATCGACAAGGCCGAGGCCTTCTTGCGCGAGGGGCGTCATGCGGCGGGCGAGCGGTTGCTTCGTGAAACCGCGGGGGCGTTGGGGCGTCGGCGGGCCTTTGGCGAGTCTGCCAAAGCATTGACGATCCTGGGCCGCCTCCTGCTCGAACGAGGACGGGCCACCGATGCGGACCACGTTCTCGATGACGCGGCCCGGGACGCGGCCGCCGCGCACGATGAGGGCGCGGGCCTCTCGGCTCGATTGTGGCAGGCGGCGGCGCGTTGCGATTGCGAACGGTTCACCGATGCCGAGTCCCTGTGTCGGGCGACACTCGTCGCCGGGTCGCTCCCCTCTGCTTCGCGCCGTTGGGCGGAGGCGCTGCTGGTCCGCGTGCTGTTGTGGCAGGGACGCAGCAGTGACGAGGCCGTCCCGTCATTGCTGACCGACGAGGAGCGCGCCGAGGCCGGGGCGTCCACCGCCGCGTTTGTCGATGGCGTGGCGGTGCATGCCCTGCTCGTCGCCGGGAAGGTTTTCGCGGCCGGCCAGAGGGCGGGGTTTGCCGTCGAGCACGCGGCCGCCGCAGCTGACCCGATGGCGCGTGCGATCGCGCACACGGCATCTCTGCGAGTTCGGGCCGCGGCCGGCGACCTGGTAACCGGTCGCGAATCGTTCGACCACGTTCGGCTCGCCGCGCGGCAGGCGCACACCCCGCTGCGTCTGGTGCGGGCACGCATCGTGTGGCACGACGCGCTTCGTCAGGCCGGGCGGCTGCGTGAGGCTGACGCTCACCTCACCGCCCTCGCACGCATCCGTTCGGCAGCTCCACCGCTGCTCGGACGCGCCATCGAACGCCGTCTTGCGGGACGGGATCCAATCCGTTCCGTCGTGTCCATCGTGAGGCCGCCGGCATCGGCGCAGGCGGCGTCTTCGCTCATTCGCATCGCGCACGAGCACGACGAGGATGCGACGGCGGTCCGACGGGTGCTGGAATGGGTCACACGGGAAATCCAGGCCAGCCGCGTCGAGCTGCAGTCGTGCGATGCCGGGCCGGTCACGACGCTGCTGGCCGCGGGCTCCGGTCTTGCGACACATCTCGGCTCGCGTGTGTTGGACACAGGGATCGTGATTGGTCCTGAGACGCACGCCGGCGGACATGAGCTGGGCGTGCCAGTGCGCCTGGGGACGCGTCTGCTCGCCTGCGTCGTCGCGCGCTGGCCGGTCGATCGATCGCCCGCCAGTCACGCGAGCGACATGCTCGACCTCGCCGCGGCGGTCGTCGCTCCCAGGATCGAAGCACATCTGGCCGGCGCGCGCGTCGACGCGGCCGCATCCACGTCGGTGCCGGAGCTCGTCGGTGTGAGCCGCGCGATGGAGGACGTGCGGCGCGCGATCGTGCGGGCTGCCGGCGCGCCATTCAATGTGCTGGTCGCTGGCGAGAGCGGATCGGGCAAGGAAGTCGCAGCTCGGGCGATCCATCAGCTGAGCGCCCGCCGGGAACGCAGGTTTTGCGACGTCAACTGCGCGGCCATCCCGGAGGACCTGCTCGATTCGGAGCTGTTCGGGCACGCGCGCGGCGCGTTC
>DATDHP010000509.1:0-5042 GCA_036521515.1 Vicinamibacterales bacterium | reverse complement strand
GCGCGGGCCTCGGCCCGCCATAGTTCACTTGCGGACCTGGAGACTCGACCTGCGCGGTCGCGTCTCCCAATCCGCAAGGGTTCAAGAGGCTCACCACTCTTGACCGAGCCGCCTGCTGACCCGCTGGTCGGCACGACCGTCGCACAGTACGACATCCTCGCCAAGATTGGCGGCGGCGGGATGGATGTCGTGTACGCCGCGCGCGACTCGAAGCTCGGACGGCTCGTCGCCCTCAAGTTCCTGCCCCCGCAGTGGAGCCACGACGAAGGGGCCAAGCAAAGGTTTGTTCGCGAGGCGCAGGCCGCGTCGGCCACGGACCACCGCAACATCTGCACGATTCACGACATCGGGTCGACCGTCGATGGACGCCTGTTCATCGTGATGGCGCATTACGAGGGGCAGACGCTCAAGCAGAAGCTCGAGGCGGGGCCTCTCGACATCGACACGGCGGTCGAGATCGCGGCGCAGGTAGCCGAGGGGCTCGCCAAGGCTCATGCGCAAGGCGTCGTCCACCGGGACATCAAGCCGGGCAACCTGATGATCACCGACGAGGCGGTGAAGATCCTCGACTTCGGCCTCGCCAAGTTCGCCAGCTCGCTGCAGCTCACGATCGAAGGATCGACGCTCGGGACGGCGGCCTACATGTCGCCGGAGCAGGTCAGAGGTGAAGAGGCCGACGCCCGAAGCGATCTCTGGGCGCTCGGGGTCGTGCTCTACGAAATGCTGGCGGGGCGCGTGCCGTTCCACGGCGTGTACGCCGAGGCGGTGGCTTACGCCATCCGGAACGAAACGCCAGCCTCGTTGCGCACGCAGCGTCCCGAGGTACCCGAGGCGCTCGAGCAGCTCGTGTTTCGCTCGCTCCACAAGGAGCCGGCGGTCCGTTTCCAGAGTGCCCGTGACCTGGCGCGCGCCCTGCGGATGATGCAGGGCCGCACGATGCCGCAGGACCTGCTGACCGAGCCGCTGCCGGAGGTACGTCGCGCCCCGTCTCCGGCGCCGCCAACTCGGCGGGCCTGGCGACGGCCGGCGGCGATTATCGCTGCGGTGCTGGCCGTTGTTGCAGCTGCCGCCTACCCGTGGCTGACCCGGCCGGTCGAGCGCGTGCCGGTTGTGATTGCGCCGGTCGTCAACCAGACAGGCTACGCCGAGCTCGATCCCTATCGGCTCGCACTGACGCACGTGCTCGTGTCGGAGCTGAGCGAGTCGCCGAACATCCGCGTGGCGCCTTACACGCAGCTGCTGCAGATCGTCCGGCAGTTTCTCACCGGCGGCACGGACATGTCGAGCCGCGAGGCGATTCTCGCCCTCACTACGCACACCGGAGCAGGCATGGTCGTCGTTCCCACGCTCGTCTACGAAAACGGCGCATGGCGTGGCCGCGCAGAAATTCAGGATGCGGCGACCGGGACCAATGCTGCTGTGTACGACACCGAGCCGGTGGCCTCTTCGCTGCCGAAGGAGACGGCGTACGCGCTGACCGCCGCGCTCGCCCGCGAGATCGAGGAGCATTTCGTGGAGAACGGACCCGGGGCCTCGTACACACCACGCCCGGCATCAGCGAGGTGGCGGACGCTCGACGCGGCGAAGGCCTTCGAGGAAGGGGTGAACGCGTACGAGGAACTCGAATACGCAACCGCGCGTGCCGCATTCGCGCGCGCGGCCGAGCAGGACGCCCGCAACCCGCTGCCGCTCGCGTGGCTCAGTCGGGCGTCCCAGATCTTTCGCGATGGGAACGCGGCGTCGGACGCCGCAGAGCGCGCCTCGAGCCTGGTTACCGAGGCCACGCCGCGAGGCGATGCGCTCTTCGTGGCGGCGGTGCTGGCCGAAGCGAGGCGTGATGCACCGTCGGCGGAGGCCCGCTACCGCGAGTTGATGACCGTATTTCCAGACGAGCCTGCCCACGTCATCGAACTCGGCGCGTTCCAGGACAGGTCGGGGCAGAGCGCTGCGGCCATTGCCACCCTGCAGCAGGCGCTCGTGCTCGACGAGCGGCTCGCCCGCCCCGACCTCGATTTGTGCCGCCTCTACAACCGCACCAACGACGCAGCCCGTGCGAAGCAGCACGCAAGTCAGGCGTTGACGAAGTACGCCGCCCTCGGCGCGCGCGGCGGGGAGGCGCAGACGCTGCTCTGCCTGACCGACGCGTTGCGCGTGGGCGACGCTGCCGCGCAGGCCGAGGCGATGCAGCGTGCGGAAGCGGCGCTCATGATCTTCCAGATGCTCAAGTATCCCTACAACGTGTCGCGCGCGTACAACTACCTTGCGTTCGTCGCCGGCGCGCGCGGGAACCGGGTGGACGCCGCCGCCTTCGGCGAGAAGGCGCTCGCCGCCGCGCGCGAGGCGGGCAACGTGGGCCTGCAGGCGGGCGTGCTGATGGACCTGGGCGTGACGTACGACTTCCTCGGCGATCGGGCCCGCGCCACCGCCAACTACGAACAAAGCGCGAAACTGTTCGAGGCACTCGGTGACGAGCCTGGGGCGGCGCAGACCCAGGCGAACGCTGGTGCGCTGCGCGTTGAATACGGCCTGGACGCAGACGCCGGCCTTCGAGCGGTCCAGAACGCGCTCGCCGTGTTCCGAAAGCTCGGCGACAGGAACTTCGAGGTCTTCGCGGCGCAGGTGACCGCGGCCTACCACCGCTACGGCGGGAGGCATGCGGACGCGGAGCGCGAGCTGAATCGTGCACTTGCCATCGCGAAGGAACGGAACCTCGATGACTCAATCGCCTATCTCACCATGGACCTGGCGCGGTCGCGGTACGACCTCGGCGATTACGCGAAGGCGCGCGAGTTGCTGACCAGTGCGCTCGGAGACGGTTCTGGGCCCAAGAGCGCGGAGATCAGGATCCGGCTCGGTATGGTCGATACCCGACTCGCTGATACCTCATCCGCGGACGAACACCTTCGCGGTGCCGCCGCCGACCTCGAGGCGGGCGGCGAGCGCGTCCTCGTCTCCTTGCTCTACACGGCGTTTGGTGAGCTCGCGTACGAGTCCGGCAAGTTGCCGGAGGCCCGCGCGCAGTTCGAGCGCGCCGCCGCCATGTGGGTGGACGAGGGTCCCGACGCTGCGAGCGTCGAAGCCCGAGCGTATCTCGGCTTGCTCGATGGCCTGGACGGGAGGCGCGCCGCCGGCGAGGCAGCATTGCGCGGGAGCATCAACCACGCGCAGAAGATGGGCCGGGTGGTCCTCGAGGTCCGGGGCCGCGTGTTCCTCGCGCGTCTCCACGTCGGCAACCGGCGGTTCGACGACGCCGTGCGCCTCCTCGCTGCGGTCCCCCCGGATGCGGAGCAGGCGATCGGGCGCGAACTGCAGGCGCAGGCACGATACTGGCGCGGCCTTGCGCTTGCCGGTCTGGGCAACACCGACGCGGCGCGGTCCGAGGTCGATCGCGCCCGCACGTTGGTCGAAGAGATCCGGGCATCGCTTTCCGAGCCCGATCGCGGAAGATATGCCGCGCGTCCCGACATCCGGCAAATCCTTGCGACGAATACCTCCCGATTTCCAGCTTCCAGCACAGCGAGTGCACGAGGGCGGCGGCCTCGAATCGGGGAACGGGGATTGGGAGTTGACGTCAGGATGTTCGGGTCGCCACCAGATATCGTTTTAACCAGTGGACCCGTCGCATCACCTGGCCGCGTGTCAGGCAGGAGGTGAGGGATGAGTTATGGAGAGTACGGCGGTAACCGCAGCGTCCAGAAGAGCCTGTGGCTCGCCGAGCCGGATGTGCGGGTCACACGGCTGACGCCGGGCGCCGAGGCGTGGGCGAACCTGGGAGAGGACCAGTTGTCCAACCGTGCACGGACATTCCTTCGGGAGATCGAGCGGGACGACCTGACATTCTACGGAAAGGACAACACGCCGGCGGCCGGGCTGGGAAATTTCAAGGTCAGGGTCCATTTCCAGGATGAGGCCGAGATTGCCAAGGCTGCGAACGCCTTCCGGGAGGCTGTCGGCGCGAAGCAGGTGCAGGTCGAGTTCTCGCTTCGGGTCGTGAAGGATTCGCCCGGCCAGATCAGAATCGCCTGGGGTCCGCAGGCCGACCTGAACCTGGGAGACGACAGCACGCTGTGGAACGGGACGCCAGGCGGAGGAACCAGATACCGGCGTGGTCTTGCCGGCCTGTGGCAGCGCTTCCTCCGTGTCTTCCGTATCTTCCGCTGAACGACTCTTCCTGCGTCGCGACCCCCGGCCAGACCGGGCGTGTATTTCTTTTCCGCTTTGGAGGTATGAGATGGCGTACGGAGAATACGGCGGCAACCGAAGCATCCACTGGCTGGTCGACGCGGACGACGTCGACGAACTGACCGAGAAGGGCAGCATCGGGAATGGCCGCCGTGGCGACCATCGCGAGTGGCGGCAGCATGGCGTTGACTATCACGGCAAAAGCGAAGATCTCGGCGACGACTTCACCATCCGCATCAAAGTGCCGGAAAAAAACCGCACGACGTGGCTGGCACAGCTGAAGCGACAGGTGGATGCCGCGGCGAAAGGCGAGATCCTCGAATTCAAGCTGCCCATCGTGCGGTCCGACGTCCCGCACACGCAGGTTCAGGTGTGCTGGGGGAAAACGTGCGAATGGCAGGACCACCTGTACCTGCTCTCGCAGGAGTTGAACGCCGCGGCGCCGGAGGTGTCGCAGCCTCCGGAGCCCTCTCCGTCGGTCTAGCGTCGAGACATACTGTCAGGTGTTTTCCTACGGGGAGGCTCCGCAATGCGGAGCCTCCCCGTCGCCATTTCGTACATCACCACGCCCAAGGGGGAAACCAGATCGCTGCGCGGATCGAGCGTTGTCTGCAATCCGTTCGCCCCGGTGCGTGGCTTGCATGACTCGAACGTTCGACATCGACCACTGGTACCGTTCCGGCCCCGTCGTTGCGGGGCTACCGCACGCCGTCCAATCTGTGGAGAGTGAGATGATTGGCAGTTCGCCTGCCTTTCGCGCGGCGGTTGCGCTCATCGACAGGATGGCGGCCTACGACGCGCCCGTCCTCATCGAAGGCGAGACCGGAACAGGCAAAGAGCTGGCGGCGCGCGCCATCCAC
>DATDHP010000508.1:0-15801 GCA_036521515.1 Vicinamibacterales bacterium | reverse complement strand
TGCGCCCCGCCGCGAAGGCGAGTTGCCGGACCGCGACCCGATCGTGCTCCAGGACCAACGCGTTCTCGAGCACGCTGCTGGGCATCGGGCTGGTCACCGATCGTCGGTCGAGCTCAGCGCCAGGGTGCAGACGCACCTTCGGCAGATCGCGTCGCGCCGCACGTCGAGTCTCTGTCGCCACGCGATCGCCTGCGGCGAATTCAGGATCGCGTCCAGGCCATCGGAATGGATGTTGCCGAGCGGCGGCTGGAAGAAGCATGGTCGCACCGTGCCGTCGGACTCGACCACGCTCGACACCCACGGCGCGTTGCAGTCGTTCGGGAAGAAGCCGTCCATGCCGAGGAGCGCTGCGAAGTACTGGCTCAAGCGGCGGCGCAGCTTCTCCGGCGATTCGGCGATGTACCCTGACGCGAACGCGCCGGCCCACTCGTGTTCCAGGGCGTCGATCTCGGCCGCGAGCAGCGGAACATCATCCGCCCCGAGGGCGACCTGGCCGGCACGCTCCTCAGTCCAGCCGTCGGGCCGGTTGAACGCGTCGCTGCTGACGTCCGCCGCCAGGAAGCTGATCCGATCGAGTCCCATCGACCGCGCGGCGGCAACTGTTGCCCGCAGTGCGTGGTAGTTGGCGCGCTGAACAGTGCAGCGCCCCGTCACCAGAACAGTGGGATCGGCCTCCTTCACCGCCGCGACACCGTCGGCGAGCCGTGCGAACGCGCGCGGCACGTTGCGGATCTGATCGTGAATGGTTTGGGGCCCGTCGAGGCTCACCACGAGGTCGTCGCAGCGCAACACCAGGTCCGGGGCGTGCCGGCGCAACATCAGGCCCGTGCTCAGGATCGTGATCCCGATATCGGCCGCGCGCAGGATGTCGCACAGTTCCCAGAGATTCGAGTGCATCAACGCTTCGCCGCCGCTGAGCACCACGCGGCGAATACCCAGCCCACGCCACTCCGCGACCCAGCGTGCGATGTCGCTGGACGAGAGCTCGATCCTGGTCGTGCTGCGCCAGATATCGCACATCAGGCAACGGCAGTTGCAGCGACTGTGCGGAAAGAGTATGAGAATCGGCAGCCGCGTGATGGGATCGACTCTTGGCAACGGAGCCGTGCCATGCTCCGCTTCGAGAGGGTTCGGTCGAGGGTCGAGTATGGTCATCGCGACTCGACGGCCAGCCGCTCGCGAGCGTGCCGCTCCGTTCCGCCCATTCCCGCAAGCGTTTCATAGGCGCCGCGAAGCTGGCGGCCGATGACATCGAAGGTGAGCACATTGTCGAAGCGGGCTCGCGCCGCCCGCCGCAGCATCCGCTGGTCACGCCCTGCCCAGGCGACGATCGCGTCGCCCAGCGACCGCGAATCGCCAATGGGCGTCAACGAGCCGGCGTCACCGACGATCCGCCGCGCCGCCGGAATGTCGGTGACGAGCGGTGTTGCTCCGCAGGCCAGCGCTTCCAGCAGTGAAAACCCGGACCCCTCGCGATGGCTGGTCTGGAGATAGAAATCGGCGGCGCGGAATCGCAACTCCATTTCCTCGTGTGGACGGGCGCCGAGCAGAATCACGCGCTCCGCCAGCGCCGCCGAGCGCGCAATCCGGTGCTTCACGGCGTCGACGAGCGGCGCCTCGCCGAAGCAGCACCACAGACGAAGGGCGGGCAGCGTGCGCGCCGCCCGTTCGACGGCAGCGAGCATTGTCAGCGGATCCTTGTTGGCGTTGAGCCGGCCGGTCCAGAGCAGACACGGCTCTCCGAACATGTTCGTGGCGCCGCGTGCGGCCGCGCGATCGCCCGGCGTGAAGTCGGTGGAGCCCTCGAGCACCTCGAATACCGGAAGGTCGGCGCGCAAGATCTTCGCGCGCTTCCAGGGTGTCGCCTGTTCGCGCGACGTGAACGCGACGCCGGCGAGCGGGCGATACGCCCACCGCCATGCCCGCGCGCGCCATCCGGTCGGCGGGACGGTGCCGTGATCCTGCACCAGCAGCGGAACGCCGGACACGGCGCGCGACAGCGACCGCACGGCGCGCGGGAACGTGAGCCCCTGCACGTGCACGACGTCCGGCTTCAGCGCCGCCACACACTCCACAACACGCGTCGGCCTTCGCCCCGGCTCGTCGACAAAATAACAGGGGACGCCGCAACGCTCGATCGTCTCCTGCCTGTGCGCCCTCTGCACGACGCTGACATCCACATCCGCCCGGGCCGCCGCGTCCGCGACCGCCGGCAGCGTGGGCCAGGCGCGGAGCAGCGACTCCCCGTCGCGGCGCTCGACATCAGCGTGAAAGCTGACCTGCACGACGCGCAGGCGGCGCGACTGTCCCGGCGCGCTCACGCTCACGCACCTCGCTTTCGCCAGACGAGAGCGCACACGAGCGGGAGGCCGCGCTGCTCATCGTAAGCCGGCAGCCGCCCCGCCTCCGCATAGAACTGCCTGACGCTCGAATCCACGATGCCGTCGCGGCGCGTCTCCAGCTCGAGGCCGACATCCCGTGCGACGCTCGCCTGGCGCTCGGGCGCGTGCGCGACGTGCTCGAGCTCGTGCGCCTCGCCGTGCGCATCACGAAATGTTCGACGATGTCCGGAGGCGATTGCCTCGACTGACAGGTCCGATACGATCACCGCGCCGCCAACTCGACAGACGCGCGACAGTTCGGAGTACGCAACCTCGAGCTCCCGCACGTGACCGATGACGAGACGACACCACACCACGTCAAACGACCCGGCGGCGAAGGGAAGCGCGCGCACATCGGCGGCGGCCAACCGCTGCTCCCGCGGTGCGAGCCGGAGCATGTCGAGTGAGCTGTCGACGCCCACCGCACTTGCCGCGTTGGTGCCTCGAAGCCGGCGTCCGATGCCGCACCCGACATCGAGCAACCGGCAATCCGCGGTCGGGATGGCGAGCGTGTCAACGACCCGATTCTCGAGATAGCTCACGGCCGTCTCGGCCTCGTACCGTGGAGCCCACAGCTTGTACCCGTCTCGCGCCGGGAGCGCGCTCACGTGCCACTTCCATTCGACGGGGCGGACATTGACGGGACGGGGCGCAAATGTCCGTACGCCTGCTTGTCCCGGGGCACGCGGGTCGCGAGACGACGGACGGCGCGCAGCAGAGTCGGATCCGCGTAATCCCCGCTCGACCACCGTCGGCGGGCGAGGAGCCGGCCGAGTGCCTTCCCCCAGTCCGCCGTCTTTCCGTCCTGGACGGATGGAAAGCGGCTCTCGAGCACGAGCTGGAAGTCGGCGACCTTCGCCTTGAGCCGCGCATCGAGCCACGGAACGAGCGGGTCTTCGTGTGTCATCCACGCCACCCACGCCGGTTCGGTCCATTCCTCGAGCGTCGCGGGCGTCCCCGATACGGCGTCGACGTCGCCGTACGTGCCACGGCGCTGCGGCGTGGGCGTGTAGAAGTAGCTGATCAACTCCATCGCCGGATTCACGTCCTTGAGGCGGCGGATGAACGCGAGCGTGTTGTCGATCTCGCGTTCCGGCTCGTCCGGATCGCCGAAGACGAACGAGAACTCGGGGATGATCCCGTGCATGCGCGAGCGCGCGGCCACCTCGAGAATCTGCGCCGTCGTCGTGCCCTTGTTCATCTTTTCGAGCACCGCGTCCGACCCGGACTCCGCGCCACAGAACACCATCGTCAGCCCGGCGCGTTTCAGCAGGCTCCAGGTGTCGTCGGAGAAACGCGTCAGCGCATCGACGCGGGCCTCGCACCACCATTTCAGTCCAAGCGGCGCGATGCGGCCGGCCAGCTCGCGCGCGTGCTCTTCCCGCACGAGAAAGTTGTTGTCATAGAAGTGCAGGGAGTCCATCCCGTGCGCGCGCGCGAGGAAGCGCAGATGCTCCGCCGTGCGCGCCGGCGCCTGCAATTGTTCCCGTCTGCCGAACACCGAGATGACGCCGCAGAACTTGCACCCGTAGGGGCAGCCGATCGACGACTGATAGACACCCGACCGTCGTCCGAGAAATGTCGGCCGGAGATAGTCGCCCACCCCGATCTTGTGATACGGCGGTGCCGGCAGCTCGTCCGGTCCCTTCCACGGGCGTTCCTCCCCGATCCTGTGACTGTGATCGGCATCGCGAAAGCACAGCCCGCGCACGGTCCTCGGATCTCGTGCGCCGCCGAGCACCTGAAGAAGCTCGGCGAACGTCTCCTCGCCCTGTCCACGCACGACCCAGTCGATGTATGGCGCATTCAATGTCGGTGTCGGGTAGAGACTCGGAAAGTTACCGCCCCACACAATGGGGACTTGCGGAAAGCGCGCCTTCATGTCGCGCGACAGCGGCACCGCGTTCACGAGCTGCGGTCCAGGCATGACGGTGAACGCGAGCGCGCGCACTCGATCGCCGCTCCGCTCGGCGGCGGCGATGCGCGTCGACAGCTCGGCGATCACATCCGCACCCGGGAGGTTGCCGTCCACGATCTCCCAGGTTTCGCCATCGGGAAGTGCAGCGCCCACCGCCATGATCGACAGCGGAAAGCGGCGATTCGACGGTCGCGTCGCACGCGGATTCACGAAGAGGATCACGGAACGACCGCCTCCCAGAGGTCGAAGCGCGACGGTGCTCGACGTCCGCGAAGCCGCGCGGCGAGAGGGCGGAGCTCGTACCAGAGGGGATAGCGCACGCGGTGCCGGGTCCACGCGAGCCCGACCCGTTCCGAAGCAGCCGCGAGGCGCGCCGGCGTGAGGTACTCGATGAACGGGAGCGACATCAGCGCTTCCGCCCGCTCGCCGAACCGCGCCGCCGCATCGCGCCGCTTCTCCACCAGCATCCGCTCGCCGTCCGCCGCGCGCGCGTAGAACGCAGAGTCGAGTATGACGATGCGCCCCCCCGTCTGCGCCACCCGGCGCGCCTCACGCAGCGTCGTGGCGAGATCGAGCGCGTAGTGCAGCGACGCGTTGAACACCACGACGTCGAAGCCGCCGCCGACGATCGGAAGCGACTCGAACGACGCAACGACGCGATGGAAGCGTCCCTGTGCGCTCTCGAGATATGCTTCGGCCGCTCCGAGGCCGTCGACGCGATCGTCACGAATGTCCACGGCCACGCCCTCGTGGCCGTCGAGCGCGACGCGCCAGCTCAGCCAGCCATTCCCGGCACCGAGATCCAGCACGCGAAGCGGGCGTCGCAACCGCCGGGCCATCGGCCGCAGGATCCCCGTGACGAACGCGTCGAAGGTGCGCGCTCGCACCGCCCACTGCCTGGCCAGCGGACCGGCAGACAGATACGGCAGCTGGCGCATCGACGCAGGATCGAGATCACGGCCTTCCGCGGCGCGATGGGCACCGTACGCGGAACGGAATCGCGACTCTGGTGACATTGACATCACGCTGGTCTCGATGCGGGCCGAGCGAAGCTCCGCCTCAAACCGCCGAGAAGATGTGAGCGCCGAAGGCTCCGCTTCGCTGCCGCCCAGCGTCTCTTGGCCCCGCTCCGCGGGGCGCCGACGTCTCCTGAGGCCGCGCGGAAACGTGCTTCATTCGTCACGATGTCGGCCTCAGGAGATGTCGAGTGCGCTCGAACTGGTAGAGCACGTGATCGCCAAGAAACGCAAGTGGTCGCGAGGCGAGGTGATCGAGCAGCTCGAGCGAGTGCAGGATCCGTGGGTGGCCGGAGATCCACGGCTCAGCAGCGCTGGGTGGAACGAATACGCCGATGCCCATCCGATGCGTGAGGCGAAACGCCGGCGCCATCGCGCGCACAACGTCGCGTTCGCGGTGATAGCGCACCGGAAAGTCGCGTCCGCCCAGTCGCGCCGCGACAGCGCCGCGTGACGCTCTCCGGAACGCCGCGCGAAGATCGCCGCGCAGCACCTGCACGACCCACTCGCCTGGCGGACAGACCCCGAAGAACACGAGCAGTACCCGTCCTCCCGGCCGCACGAGCGACGCGAGGCCGCGCCCGACAGGGGTGAGGTCGGTGACGCAGTTCAGCGCGGCAAAGTTGGAGAACGCACCATCGAAGGGCGCGGGCACGACGCCGCTGATCGTCTCCAACCGCTCCGCCGCCGCCACCAGCGGCGTCGGCAGCCCGAGCCATCGCAGCTTCTCGGCTGCAATGCGCACCATGATCGGCGACACGTCCGTGAGCAGGACCTCCCGCCCCTGGCGGGCGAGCCAGGCGGCGTCTTCTCCCGTCCCGCCGCCGATCTCGAGAAGCTTCGCGCCCGGCGGAAACGCCACGAGCAGCGCCGCACGAACCGCACGACGTTGCGCCTCGACGCTCTTCCATCCGCCATAGCGGGCGTCGAACCGCTCAGCTACGGCATCGAACGCCGCCGCCGCCGGCGGCAAGACGTGGCGCCCATCCGTCATCCGTTCGCCGCGACGGGCGGCCCTGGAGAACGGAATGTCCACTCGTCGCGTGCCAGCGCGGCCCACCGCATGTCGTCGGCCGTCCCGGTGCGCACCTCATCGTGCAGCGCATCGCGGAGAATGCGATAGAACGCCGTGGTGTACGTGCCCCGGAACAGCATCGCGAGATCGTCCGTATCGTGCCAGTTCTTCCGTAAGCCGAGCTGCGCCTGCACCGTGGCATGGAATTTCGTCCCGGGCAACGGATACGCGACCGACACGCCGATATCGTCGGGACGTTCCGCGCGCACGAGATCGCGCGTCAGCAGGACGTCTTCCCACCGCTCCGACGGATAGCCCAGCTGCAGGAACCAGCACGCCTTGATCCCCGCGGCTTTGAGCGCACGCGTGGCCCCGCGCACCGCGTCGACCGTCGTGTCCTTGTCCATGGCGTCGAGAATCGCCTGCGATCCCGACTCGACGCCGAGCCACACTTCCTGGGCACCCGCGGCTGCGAGCGCGGCGACCACGGGAGGCTGCAGCAGGTCGGCCCGGGTCTGGATCGTGAACGGCGTGCGCGCGGCGCGCGCCGCGACCGCCGAAGCGAAGGACTCGATCCACGGCGCGGTCAAACCGAAGATGTCGTCGGCGAACCAGATGTGGCCGGGACGGACCTCGGCCTTCAGGCGGCGGAGCTCCTCGGCGACGCCGTCCGGCGAACGCTGCACGTAGCGCCGCCCGAAGATCGGCTTGGCGCACCAGTTGCACCCGAAGGGGCAGCCGCGCGAGGTCACCATATTCCACGAAAAGAACCCATGCGCCGCCATCCACGCGCGTCGGTAGCGCTCGATGTCGACCAGGTCCCACGCCGGCAGCGGAAGCGCGTCGAGATCGCCCGGGGTGAGTGCCGGCGCCGTGTAGCCGATCGCGCCATCGTCGCGGCGCAGCGCAAGACCCGGGATGCCGGTGAGCACGACGTCGTGCGACTCGCGCCACGCGTCGGCAAGCGCCGGAAAGCTGACGTCCGCTTCCCTCAAGAGCACCGCGTGGGCACCTGCCTCGAGGTAGAGCGCCGGAAGGTCGCTGGCGTCGGACCCGTTGACGGCCACGCGGCACCCGTGCGCGCGGGCGGCCGCGACCATTTCGAGCGTCATCCGGCGCGAATTCACGGTGCACATCTTGGTCAGGTAATTGAAGTTGTCCTCCAGGATCCCCACGACCGTCGGGCCGGTGGCCCGCAGCATCTCCACGAATTCGTCGACACCGGACGCGAGCGTCGCGTCGAACAGCGCCACGCGATGCCCCAGCTCCCGCAGCCTGGCGGCGATGAGCAAGGTCGCCAGCGGCGCGTACGGCTTCATACGCTTGAGCTGCTTGGCGTCATTGGCCAGGAAGAACGAGCTCGCGAGCAGAATCATCTTCCGCCACGCTCCGGCTGCTCGTGGACGAATGCGGTGCCGCGCTCGTCCGGCGCCGACAGCGACAGCCGGCCGTCGCGCAACCGCCGCCACCGGCCCCGCCAGCCGTAGAGGAAGTCTCGCGGACGTGTGAAGCCCCCCGGCCAGAGAGCGCACAGGAGCCAATGCGCCACGGCGACCGAGCCGCGGGCCCACATCAGTTGACGCGCCGCGCCGCGTCGATCATGAGAACCCCCAGCCGGAACGAGCCGCGCCACCGCGTGCCGCGCGGCCCACGTCGACGCACCTCGACAGACCGCGAGCACGCGCGCGTCCACCGTACCGGGTGCCAGCTCCTCGGCCAACGCGAACGCCGGATAGGCGTAGCGCGAAGTGCCCGTGCGTTTCATCATGGACAGGAGCTCATCCCAGTCCAGACCGCCAGACGCGCGGTTGGTCCGGATGACGCGCACGATCTCGACAAGACGCAGCAGCCGGTTCGCATGGAGCTCCTGTGAGCAGTGACAGGCGAGCGTCAGCAGCAGCAGCGGCGCGCGGAGCGCGAGCAGCGACCGGCCGTCGATGTCGATGCGCTCGACGTGCTCTGATTCGGAATCGAATCGAGCGACCGCACCCGGATGAAACATCCGGTCCAGCGATGCGTGCAGGTCCAGGTTCCAGCGGTTCCGCTCGTGATCGAGCTCGACCGAAAAGATCCCGGAGCTGACCGTCGGCGCAATCCAGTCCCGCCTGTACGGACGCAGCACCGCCGTCGTCGGCCGGAAGCCCACCGCTCGCAAGGCGGCTTCGGCCTGGTCGATCAGACGAGGCGGCACCAGCAGGTCGATGTCCGCCATCCGGCGCACGCCAGGCTCCTCGAAATAGACGCGGCTCGTGTGAAACCCTCGCAGCGCCACGGGCTTCACACCGCGCGCCGCGAGCGCGTCGAGCGCCGGAGCCACCTCGCGCGCCAGGCGATCGGCTCGCCGACGCGCGTGCGCGAGCTGCTCGGAGAAACCGCGGCCAACATCCTGGCGGGCAACCGCGATCCCGTCGGCAATCCACCGCCCGAGGAGCGTGCCGGTTCCCGACGTATGTCCGGCGATGAGCAGCGCGTAAGTGGCGTGCGCGTCGTCGGGATCGACGTGGACGCCCACGCTGCCTGCGAGAACGGCGCGTGTTACGCGGTCGATTTCATGAAGGGCGGATACTCTCGCCGTCTCCGTGAGTCCCGGCCACAGTGTCGAGGGATCGCCGGTTCGCTCAAATGCCTGCACGCGCGCGACGACCGACGGATCGGCGTGACACACGTCCACCTGCTCGATAGCCGACTCGTCGCCTGGCGCTTCATGCACGGTGTGCGGGGGACGCACCGTAGCCTGGGGTGTCGTCACGTGCAGCCTCGGGGGGTTTTACTGTTCGACCCAGTGCCGGCACGTCCCTTCCCCCGCAACTCGACGTCGCGCCGGCATACCTGTACCACGAAGGACGAAATCATACAGGTTTCCCTCGGCCGGGAAAACAACGCGCTCTCTTGTTGCTTATCGGTGAATACGGACGTGGTGACCGGCGTGCCAGGGACGACGGCCGGGACCGTCACGCCTTCAAGCGGGCCGCCGGACGCCGATTGTACGACGGCCCGTGAGCAGCCGGGCCTGCGTCTGTGCGGCCTGGCCGGACTCCGCCGCGCTGCGGAGCTGCCATGAGATGATGCATCACGCATGCGCTCATCGGCCGTCGTGATCTTCGCGCTCGCGCTTGCCGCCTCGATTCCCGGCGGGGCGGACCACGCCCTGGCCGGCGGGGCGCCGAGGCAGGGCACGCCGGGTGCGCACCTCGAGGAGTACGCAGACCTGCTCGTCACGATCGGCGAACAGGCACTGCGAACACCCCGCCTCGCCTCGCCGCTTCCCTGCCTGGCGCACTGGCTCGCCGGCAGCGATCACGTGGTGGTTGGCGTTTCACGAGCGGGAGCGGCCGCTGGACTGGAACGGAGCGACACGCTGCGACGCCTCGGCGGCCGCGACCTGACCGGGCGTGGCGAGGGCCTGTGGGACACGGCGATGCGCGCGTTGCCGCGCGGCCAACCTTCGTACGCGGTGGAGGTCGACAGGAAGGGCAGGCGTCTTCGCCTCGTGCTGCCCTGTGAGGCAGATGGCGCGAGAACGTTGCAGCAGGCGGAGCAGGCGATGTGGACAGCCGTCACGCAGCGCGACTGGACGGCGTGCCTGATGCGAGGTGCGGAGATGATTGCAGCATTCGGCGCCGGGATCTCGCCGCCGCTGATGGTGATGACGCAGTGTGCGACCGCCTCCGGCATGCCCGAGGCGAGGTTGACGGACGCGCTGGCCAGAGCGCTGCTGGCCGAGATGGTCGCGCATCCCGGCCCTCAGCCCGATCTGCGCGAACAGCTGTTCCTGGCGGTTCGTCAGCTCGACGCGATGCACGCAGCCGGCGGCGCGGATTACGCCACGAACCTGCGCGCGGAGATGGCGCGGCTCGGCGTCGATCCAGAGGTGCGGTGATCCGAAGTTCCTGGCCGAATTCAGCAGCCAGAGGCCTGGCGCCGTGAGCGCCGATCCCTCACGCTTGCACGGTATACTTCTGTCGCACTTGTGCCGGGTGGCGATGGCTAAACTGTGCGCGCTGCGGGTCTGGATGTTCGTGCTGGTCGCCACGTCCCTCGCGGCAGCCCAGGACGTGCCCCAGCTCACCGTCGGCCGCCTCGCCGACGGTGAAGGTCCGGCGATCGACGGGCGTGTCGACGAGGCGGAATGGGCGGCCGCGCAGCCTTACAGCGCCTTCGTCCAGCAGGAGCCGCAGGAAGGCCAGGCCGCCACCGAACGCACTGAAATCAGGTTCCTGATCGATCGCCGCAATCTCTATATTGCCGTCATCTGCTACGACTCGGCGCCCGGCGAGATCGTCGTCAGCGAGAGCCGCCGCGACGCCAACCTCGCGGATACCGACTCCATCGAGATCCTCCTCGACACGTTCAACGATGGCCAGAACGCCTTCGTCTTCGGGACGAACCCGTTCGGGATCGAACTGGACGGTCAGGTCATGGGTGAAGGGCAGAACGCCAGCGGCGGGTTCATCGCCTCCGGCGTCGGTGGATCCCAGCGCGGGCAGGTAAGAGGCTTCAACGCCAACTGGGACGCCGACTGGACCGTGCGCGCGGTCACGACCGAGCGGGGCTGGGAAGCCGAGTTCGCGATCCCGCTCAGCACGCTGCGCTACAACCCCGGGTCGGAGCGCACGTGGGGCGTCAACGTGATGCGCAACATCCGCCGCAAGAACGAGCAGGTCTTCCTCGCGCCGGTGCCGCGCGGATACTCGCTTTACCGTGTGTCGTCGGGCGGCAAGCTCAACGGCCTCAGCCTGCCGCCGCGGCGGGATCTCAGGTTCATTCCGTACGTGTCGGGTTCCGTCAACGACGACAGAACGCTGCGCACGAGCGGCGTCGATCGCGGCGGCCGCATCGGGCTCGATGCGAAGTGGGGGGTGAGGGCCGACCTGACGCTCGACGCCACCATCAATACCGACTTCGCCCAGGTGGAAGCCGACGAGGAGCAGGTCAACCTGACCCGCTTCGCGCTCTTCTTTCCCGAGAAGCGGCCGTTCTTTCTCGAGAACGCGCAGCTGTTCTCGATCGGCCAGCCGCAGGCGATCGATCTGTTCTTCTCGCGCCGCATCGGCCTCGATCCAAGCGGCCAGCCGATTGACATCATCGGCGGCGCCCGGCTGAGCGGCAAGCTTGGCGGCGGCTACAACATTGGCCTGCTCAACCTGCAGACCGACGAGGCGTACGATCGCCGGACCGGCGGGGCGCTCGCGCCCGCCAACAACTTCACGGTCATGCGCCTGCAACGCGAGGTCGGCCGCTCGAACTTCGGCGGCGTCTTCGTGAACCGCCAGGGCGTCGGCAGTCTCGCGCCGGCCGACGATTTCAACCGCGCGTACGCCGTCGATGCGGCGTGGCAGGCGTCGACCAACGGCCGCCTGTTCGCCTTTCTCGCCCGCACCGATTCGCCCGACGCCAAAGGCGGCTCCGACTACGCCGGCCGCGCCTACTACAACTACGCCGGGCCGGTGTGGAGCAGCGCACTCGGCTACTCGCAGGTTGGCAGCCGCTTCAATCCGGAGGTCGGCTTCCTGCAGCGGACGGCCTATCGGCGCGTCGAGAGCCGCTACGGCTGGTCGTATCAGCCGAAGCAGTGGCCGTCAATCCGCCGGCTGGTGTCGAGCCTCAATTACAACGTCTACACGGACCTGGAGAACCGGCTCGAGAGCACGTTCGGCCACTGGCATGTGTTCGAGATCCAGCCGCAGCGGGGCGGCCGCATCACCTACACCATGGACTTTCAGCAGGACCGCCCGCGCCGGCCGTTCACCGTGTACCAGGACGTCGCCGGCCGGCGCGTGATCATTCCTCCCGGCGAGTATGCCTCGGTGACCGGCGGCGTGGAGTACATATCCGACCCGAGCGCGCCGGTGAACGTGGCGCTGCAGACGAAGAACGGCAGGTTCTACGACGGCGATCATTTCGGCTGGGAGTTTGCGCTGGGCGTCCGCGTGGGCGCGCGGCTCATCACGTCGGCCGGCTGGAACCACGACGACATCACGCTCCCGTTCGGCAGCTTCAAGAACGATCTCGTGCCGATCAACATCAGCTATTCGTTCACGAGCCTCGCGAGCGTGCAGGGCCTCCTGCAGTACAACCGGCAGACGTCGACCATCTCGTCCAACATCCGCCTCGCGCTGCTCAACCGGAGCGGCACGGGACTCTTCGCCGTGTACAACGATCGCCGCGACATCTCCGATGTCACGAGCGACACGCTGCTCGGCCGCTCGTTCATCGTCAAGTACACGAGGCTGGTCGATTTTTGAGGTCCGGGCGAGCAGACGGGAGATTCGACATGACGCGCCAATGTCTCGATGCGGTCTGCCAGTGGGCGATCGTGACGGTGATCGTCTCGCTCATCTCGATGCCGGTGGCCACCCAGACGACGCCGTCGGCCGGCAGGCCGGGCCCCACGACGAAGTGGAGTCCACCCCGCACAGCAGACGGTCAACCCGATCTGCAGGGTGTGTGGGACTTCGGCACCCTGACCCCGCTGGAACGACCGGCCGCGCTCGGCGACAAGCAGTTCTTCTCCGACGAGGAGGCCGCGGCGTTCGAGAGAGAAGAGAACCGGCGCCAGAATCGTGACCTCGTCGATCCGGCCAAAGGCGGCATCAACTATCCGCCCGGAGGCGTTGTTCCCTACAACGAGTACTGGTACGAGCGCGGAAGCACGGTGACGGCGTCGAAGCGCACGTCTCTCATCGTCGATCCGCCCGACGGCCGGCTTCCTCCTCTGACGCCGCAGGGCCGGAAAGCAGCGGAGCTCCGCGCAGCTTCCGATCTCAACGATCAGCTTGGACGACCGCGCGCCGACTCGTACACGGACCGGACCCTGCCGGACCGTTGTCTCCTCGGGTTCAACGCCGGACCGCCCATGACCCCCGGCGCCTACAACAACAACGTCCAGATCTTTCAAACAGCTCGACACGTCGCGATCCTCAGCGAGATGATCCACGACGTACGCAGCGTCCCCCTCGATGGGCGTCCGCATCTCCGGCCACATGTGCGCCAGTGGAAGGGCGACTCGCGGGGCCGCTGGGACGGCGATACGCTCGTCGTCGACACCACCAACTTCCAGCGCGAAACGAGCCTGAGGGGCTCCACCGCGAGCACGCACCTCGTCGAACGCTTCACGCGCGTCGACGCCGACACGCTCCTCTACGAATTCACCGTCAACGATCCGACGACGTGGACGAGACCATGGACGGCTGCAGTGTCCATGAAGAAGATCGCCGGCCCGATATTCGAGTACGCGTGTCACGAGGGGAATTACGCGATGTTCCACATTCTCGGTGGCGCGCGCGCGTCGGAAAAGGCCGCCGCGCCGGCGCGCGCGGAGATCGGGCAGAAGTGACCGGAGCCCGTTCCGATGATGCCAGGAGTTCCGACAATGCCAAATCCCATGGTGGTGCTGATGGTCGGCGTCTCCGTTGCGGCGCTGAGCCTTCCCGTTGACTCAAATGCCCAGAACAGTTCTCCGGGCGGTTGGCTCGTTCCGAATTGGGAGAGGCCGCCAGTAACCGACGTGAACAGAAAGCCGGCTCCGCGACGTAACCTTTCCGGGACGTGGGGCCCGGCCGGGGGACCTGGCGCAGGAACCCAGGCAGGCGGCGTCCAGTTGAAGCCGAACAACGGCAGGCCGGAGAATCAATTACCGTTCACACCCCACGGACTGGAACTGTACCGATCCCATAAGGCGCTCGAAGGCATCGACGCGGTTCTCCCCGCCCAGGACAACGATCCCAGGAATCGCTGCGAGCCGTTGGGAGTGCCGCGTTACAACCATTACAACGTCAGGCTCACCCAAATCTTCCAGGACGAGTACAAGGTCGTGATTCTGTATCACTACGACAACCGGTGGCGGATCATCTGGACCGACGGTCGCGACCTTCCTAAACTCGTGGATGGCGGCGTGGAAATCGCCGGTGAGGTTCGAGAACGCCGGTTCTTCGGCTACTCGGTCGGCAGGTGGGTAGACGATTACACGCTCGAGGTCCAGACGGTTGGAACGATGCCGGAAGACAGGGTCTGGCTCGATTCGACGGGTCGGCCGATCAGCGATCAGGCACGCGTGACCGAGACGTTCCACCGCTTGGATTACGACACCCTGGTGTGGTCAGAAATGATTGATGATCCGAAGGTGTATACGAGACCGTGGGACACCATGAAGCTCTCCCTGCGATTGCACGATCCCCGTACCGATGTCATGGAATACTACTGCTCACCTGGGGAGCAGGAGAATTACAACAGGCTTTTCGGCAGCAGCGCGGGCGGCAAGTAATGTAGATGCACTTCCGGGGAAGGAGGGCATTATGCGAAGCGGACGTGTCATCGTGTCGGTCGCGCTTGTCGGGCTGTTGATTCCACCTCCCTTGTCCGCACATCACGGTGGCGCAATATTCGACACCGGCAAGAAAGTGACGCTGAAAGGCACCGTCAAGGAATGGATTTACTCCAATCCACACTGCCTGCTGTTCCTTGACGTCACAGGTGAGGACGCCCAGGTCGCACAGTGGATCGTGGAGGGTCAGGCTCCGAACGTCATATTCCCGGCTGGCTATCGCAAGGACTCCTTCAAGCCCGTGGATCATGTGACGGTCACCGTGGAGCCGGTCAAGAACGGCCGCCCCATGGGGCGCATTCTTCAGGCTGTGCTCGCTGACGGCAGGACCCTGGGGCTTGCGGCGTCCCCGCCTCCAGCCGCCGTCGCAGCACCACAGCCCTAGCGAGGCTCGCCTCAGACCGCCGAGCATGCAGCGGCGGTCACAGTCCGCCTCGCTAGGCCTGCTATTTACTGGCCCCGCTGCGCGGGGCTTAGACGTCTTGAGGGGCCACCATGCCGTTGAGAGAACTTGCCTTACTCGCTACGTTTTTCGCCCCTCAAGACGTCTGGTCCAGCGCGGCAAACGGGGCTCAGTGAACGTGACCGACACCCGTTCCATGCTGCTTGCCACGCAATTCAGGTCAGCGGGGCGACGTCTTCACTACACCGTTATTCACTTGCGTTGACGATCACGACACACCGAGGCTCTGAGGCACCGAGGAAAATTCCTAAGGTTTCTCGGTGTCTCGTTGCCTCGGTGTGCCGTAATCATTGTCAACAAAAGCGAATTCCGGGATTAGGCCACCGGCGCTCGGGGCCGCCCGTTCGGCGTGTCAATTCTGAGGAGTACCGCGGCCGCCGCCTCCCTGCCCCCCACCGGCACCAGCCGCACCGCCGCCAGCCCCTCCGGCGCCACCGCCACGGCCGGCCAGCGGCGGCACGGGATACTCGCCGAGGCCATGCCAGGCGTTCGAGTAAATCCTCTGATACCGGATCCGGTTGCCGTCCTTGTCGACGAACCCCACCGATCCTTGAAACAGCGCCGGTTCCGGCTGCCCCTTCGGCACGGTGCCCTCGAAGATATAGAGCCTGTTTTCGTGCATCGTGACGTAGGCGAAGGTACGCGATTGGTCGGCGTCGTTCGTCAGCTGGATGTGCAGCCCCTC
>DATDHP010000507.1:0-3600 GCA_036521515.1 Vicinamibacterales bacterium | reverse complement strand
GCCCTTACCGGAACTTGAACGCGGAACCAGGAACCCCGAACTGAACTTCGAACCTGAACACGAACCGAGAAGCGAGCACTGAGAAGCGGGAACCGCAAGCAACAAAAAAAAAGGGACGGGATGGTGTGGCCCATCCCGTCCCCCCTGGTCAGCGCGGATTATGCCTAGCGTCGGCGAGTCGCCTCGTATATCGAGGCGGCGCCGCCACCGAGCGCCGCACCGATCAGCGCGCCCTTCTTGCCTTTGACCATGGCGCCGACGCCCGCTCCAGAGGCGGCCGCGCCACCAATAATCAGTCCGGTCTTCCCCCACGACCGGCGAGGCGCCACTTCTTGCTGGACAACCACGCGCTGCGGTGCGGGCTCGACCGTACGATAGACAGTCTGGCGGGGCGCCGTTGTGCTGCGCCGCTGGGCCACCGGCGTTGCCGCCGGCCGCAACGCAGTAGTGTAGACGGCCGGTCGGGCCACGTACTGGCCGTCCAGCGTCCGGACCGCCACGTACTGGCCGTCCAGCGTCTGAACCAGCGCCGGGGCTTCGACGAAGGCATCGGCCTGGGGCGCACGCGCGCCAACCGAATACATCGTCACGCCCGAGATCACCGCTCCTGCTACTGCCGCTGCGATTGGCTTCACGTCTCTACCCTCCTTGAGCAGGTCGCTGCCAGGCAATGGTCCAAGCCGCATGCCATGCGAGCGCATCCATATAAGTCATTAAATCCAAGCGAGTTACCGCCATGGCTCGGGTCACGGCCGGGGTACTGTCCTCTCAGGGGCACAACCTGGCTGGTACCAGACGGTGCCAGCGAGCCGACGAATCGTTCGGGCGCCGTCACGCGCGCGCTGGATACTCTTTAGTCGTGCTCACGGGTTAGCATTGCCCTGAGCCTTGTGCCCTGTGCCTCGGCCTCTATCTTCACAGTGCGCATCCTCGTAGCCGAAGACGACCGGGACATCGCTGAGCTGATCGCGCACTACCTCCAGAAATCGGGCTGGGCGCCGCACGTCGTCTCCGCGGGGGACGAGGCGCTCGCTTACGCGCGCGCCCACGCCGTGGACGTCGTCATCCTGGACGTTATGCTGCCCGGGATGAGCGGGCTCGAGATCTGCCGCGCGCTGCGGGCACAGAAGGCCACGGCGGCGGTTCCGATCATCATGCTCACTGCCCGCGGCGAGGAGGCCGATCGCGTGATCGGTCTCGAAATCGGCGCCGACGACTACATTGCCAAGCCTTTCAGCCCGAACGAACTGATCGCGCGCGTACGCGCCCTTCTGCGCCGCTCGCGCCATCACGAACCTGAAGAAGTCACCCTGCGCTTTGGACCGATCGTGATGGATCTCTCGCGTCACACGGTGTCGAGCGAGGGCCACGACGTGAAGCTCACGGCAAAGGAGTTCATGCTCCTGCAGTACTTGCTCGAGCATCGCGGCCGGGTGCTGTCCCGTGATCTGCTGCTCGGGGACGTCTGGGGATACCGTTACACGGGCGGGACACGGACGGTCGACGTGCACGTGCGTCGCCTGCGGGAGAAGCTGCCCGTGCTGGTCGACTCGCTCGTGACCGTCAAGCAGTTCGGGTACAAGCTCGTGGACGGCGAGGTGACGTGACTCTCGGCCTTCGTGCGAAGCTGTTCATCGCCTCGCTGGGTGTGGCCGGAACAGCCCTGGTGATCGTGACGGTCATCAGCGTCTTGGAGCTTCGTCGCGAAGAGCGCGTCGTCATCGAGCGGCGGCTCACCGAACGGGCATCGCTCGTCGCCGAGCTCCTCTCGCGCAACGCTGACGACATCCCGGAGTCAATGCTCGACGAAGAGGCCGACCGGCTGGCGCAGCTCATCCAGGGCCGCGTTGCCCTGGTCGCCGCGGACGGACGCGTTGTCGGCGACTCGGCATTCGACGGCGCTGAGCTGACGGCGATCGACAACCATCTGCAGCGCCCCGAGATCCAGATCGCGCGCGATGGCCGCGTCGGCGTGGTCGAGCGCTTCAGCGCAGCGGCTGGAGGTGACGTGCTCTATGCAGCCGCGCCCGCCAGTCACCCGCAGGTGGCGTTCGTGCGCGTGGAGCTGCCGCTGACGGCCGTGGCGGAGCAGCTCCAGCGCGTGGGCGCCGGTGCGCTCGCCGCCTTCGCGCTGGCCGCACCGGTGGCCGTCGGCCTCGCATGGTTCTTCTCGGTGCTCCTGAGCCGGCGCGTCCAGGGGATTGCCGCCGTGGCGCGCCGCTACGGCGAAGGGGATCTGACGCGGCCTGTCTACGACTACGGCAGTGACGAGCTCGGTGCTGTGGCGCGCCTGCTCGATTCGTCCGTGCAGGAGCTGGGGCGCCGCATCGAGGAACTGTCGCGGGACCGCGCGCGCATGGAAGCCATCCTCTCGGGGATGGTCGAAGGGGTGCTGGTGGTCGATCGCCACGGTCGACTACAGCTCGTGAACCGGGCCGCGCAGGCCATGCTGCACGTCGACGCGTCAGCGGCCGGGCGTCCCTATCTGGAAGTGATCCGCCACCCGGACATCGCGTCGCAGCTGGCCTCCGCGCTGCGCGGGCAGAATGTGGACAGCCGCGAGCTTGCGCTCGTGCGCGACCCCACAAGGACCTTCGTGGCACGGGCGGCCGCGGTCGCCAGCGCCGGGGGCGGCGGCGCGGTGCTGGTACTCCATGACATCACGGACCTCCGCCGCGCCGATCAGATCCGGCGCGACTTCGTGGCCAACGTGTCGCACGAGCTGCGAACGCCGCTGACCGCCATTCGAGGCTACGTCGAGGCGCTGCTCGACGAGCCGCCGGACGAGGACACGACGCGGCGGTTTCTCGAGATCATCGCGCGGCACAGCACGCGCATGGAGCGGCTGGTGAAGGACCTCCTGCGCCTCGCGCGGCTGGACGCGCGCCAGGAAGTCCTGGAGATGGCGCCGTGCGATGCCCAGCAGCTCTTTGGTGCGATTGTCGGCGACCTCGCACCCGCCATCGAGGCCAAGCGGCAGCGCGTCTCCATCGAGGTCGCGCCCGACGCATGCACGCTGCAGGCCGATCCGGCCAAGCTCCATGACGTCGTCCGGAATCTCGTCGAGAACGCGATCAACTATTCACCGGAGGAGGCGGAGATCCGTCTCGCTGCGTCCCGGCGGGACGGCTCGGTGATCATCACGGTGGCCGATTCGGGACCCGGCATTCCGCCCGAGGATCTGACGCGCGTCTTCGAGCGCTTCTACCGCGTGGACAAGTCACGCTCCCGGCCGGGCGGCACCGGCCTCGGGCTCGCCATCGTGAAACACCTCGTGGAGCTGCACGGAGGCAAGGCGACCGCGGAGAACCGGCCGTCCGGAGGCGCGGTATTCACCGTTGCGCTCCCGGCGGGCCATAGTGATTCGTGATTCGTGATTCGTGATTTGCGATTCAGGTACGATTCCAATCACGAATCACGATTGACGAATCACGATTGGTCCGCTGGCGGCCACCAGATTCAAGATCGCGTCGAGATCCTCGTCCCGGGCGGCCTCGATCGTCACCGGATCCATCGCATTCTCCAGTTTCCAGAGCATGATCGCATTATTTGATATTTGTCAAAATATCGTACATGCTCGTTCCCATTGGCGAGCTCTTC
>DATDHP010000506.1:0-5672 GCA_036521515.1 Vicinamibacterales bacterium | reverse complement strand
AACCTTACGACGTTCGGACGGACCCGACTGGAATTGAACAGCAGCGCACGCCGGGAGCTCGTCAAGGATTTCTTCGTCAATCTCTCGGTGACCGACAGCTACGACACTCGTCCGCCTTCCGAGGATGCACGAAGGAACGATGTGACCGTGGTGACCTCACTCGGCTGGTCGTTCTGAGACGATTGGCCACAAAGGGCACAAAGACGAATCAGCCACAAGGGTGCGACCTACGTCCACGAAGAGCACGAAGAGTTCTTTGTGCTCTTGCGCGTACAGGCGGCCGCCTTTGTGGCTCCCCCGTCTTCGTGTCCACGGTGCCCGCGCCGTGGCGAGCGGTGGGCTGCCGTGTCCGGTCGTGGCTTGGTGCACGACTCGTTCCATCAGTGGGGAAAATTCGCGACGTCAAGCCAGGTATGGCGATTGCTGCTCGCCTTCGTCAGCAAATGCGTGTCGGATTCAGCCTGCGACGTGTGCGCACGCTCCTTCGTGTGCTCCTGCCAGCGACGGTCGTGACGGCCGTGTGTTCGTGGGCGGTCGGGTCACACATCCCACCCGTCGCCATTCAGGCGGGTGCGCAGCCTTCCAATAGGTATCGAACGCCGTGGGCGAGTCGTTTCAACGGCTGATCGCAGCGTTCGTTAACGTGCTGCCGGCATTCGCCACCGCAGTAGCAGTGCTCCTGGTGTTCTGGGGCTTCGCGACGCTGACGAGGCGGATCGTCCGTACTGCCGCGGAGTACATTCACGACCAGACCGTGAGGATGCTGATCATCCAGGTCTCGTACTACCTTGTGTGGGCGGTTGGCTTCATCGTCTTGTTCGACGCCGTCGGCATGAGTCCGGAATCGGTCGCGACGGCCCTTGGCCTGGGCAGCGTCGCGATCGGCTTTGCGCTGAAGGACATCCTCTCGAATCTCGTCAGCGGCGTCCTCATTCTGGCGATGCGCCCGTTCGAGATCGGCGATCAGATCGTGATCGGCGACACGGAGGGTACCGTCGAGGAAATCGAGCTGCGCGCGACCCAGATCCGAACCTATGACGGAAGGCTGGTCCTGGTCCCCAACGGGGAAGTGTTCACCTCGCGCATCACGAACAACACGGCATCGCCGCTGCGGCGAGCCTCGGTGTACGTATACCTCGGCTACAAGACGGACACGGGGCGCGCGCTCTCTCTCATTCTGGACACCGTCAGGTCGGTGCCCGGGGTTGCAGACACGCCTGCGCCGTCGATGCGCCTGCGAGATCTCAGTCCGGATTGCCTCCAGCTCGAAGCGCGCTTCTGGGCGGAATCCCGGCGCACGAACTTGATGAATACGGCGTCGGCGGTTCGCGTGGCGATCGTGCGCGCCTTGAAGGATGCCGGCATCCAGCTGCCCGATCCGGATCAGCGAGTCGTGACGATCGCGCCGGCCCCGCCGGGGGCAACGCGCGCCGAAACGCCGCCAGTTCATCCGGCTGCGATTTCCGAAGCAGGATCGCTATGATCTGTCGGGCGATTGAGCCCGCTGTCTACGGAAGTCGAATGGCCTGATGGGAACGTCACGTGATGTGCTGACACCCATCGCAACACAGATCCGGAGGTCGATCCACATGAGTACCCTCCCGTCAGAAACGACTGTGCCGAGCGTAGATCGTGATTTGGACCGGCGGGAGGCGCCGCCGTTCCCGGACATGATCTGGATTCCTGGTGGCCCGTTCCGCATGGGATCGGACAAGCACTATCCCGAGGAGCGGCCCGTCCACCGGGTCACCGTCGATGGCTTCTGGATGGATCGGTATCCGGTGACCAACCAGCGCTTCGCGCAATTCGTCGAGGCGACGGGCCACGTCACGTTCGCGGAGATCGTGCCGAAGGCCGAAGACTATCCGGGCGCGTTGCCGGACCAGCTCTTCGCCGGATCGCTCGTGTTCGTCAAGCCAGACGGCCCCGTGGATCGGCGCGACTTCACGAACTGGTGGCACTGGGTTCGCGATGCCAACTGGCGCCGGCCGTACGGCGAAGGAAGCTCGATCGATACGCTCGAGCACCACCCCGTGGTCCACGTGACATTCTCGGACGCCGAGGCGTTTGCGCGTTGGGAAGGCAAGACGCTGCCCACCGAAGCCGAATGGGAGCTCGCGGCGCGCGGAGGACTCGAGGACGCCCCATACGCGTGGGGCAATGAATTCCTTCCGGCCGATCACCACATGGCCAACACGTGGCAAGGCGAATTTCCGTGGCAGAACCTGTCGTCGGACGGCTACGAACGGACGTCGCCGATCGGGACGTACCCGCCGAACGGGTACGGTCTCTACGACATGATCGGCAACGTCTGGGAGTGGACGACGGACTGGTATCAGCCGAACCATCCTGCCGATGCGGCCAAACCGTGCTGCATTCCCGCCAACCCGCGCGGGCCGCGCGCCGAGGACAGCTACGACCCGTGCCAGCCGCAGATCAGGATTCCACGCAAGGTCCTGAAAGGCGGCTCGCATCTGTGCGCGCCCAACTACTGCCGGCGCTATCGACCGGCCGCGCGGTTCCCGGAGCCGGTTGATACCTCGACCTGCCACGTCGGCTTCCGCTGCATCGTCCGGCCGTGATCAACCAGCCGCTCGCGTCCAGCCATGCCGGCGCCGCACTTCGTGTGCAGTCCGGCGCGCCCACGCCATGCTCGTTCAGCAGGTCGCGCACGACCAGGACGATCCGCCCCCACACATGTCGTCGGCTGTGCGGCAGAGACCGAGCTTGCGCATCCGGCTCCTCAGCGTGCTCGGTCTGAGTCCGAGCGCGGCGGCCGCTCCCCGGGCGCCCTCGATCCGCCAGGCATTGGCGTTCAGCACGCGGAGGATGTGCGCCCGCTCGACGTCGACGAGCGCCGTGGTGGGGGCGGCCGGCACCACGTCCAGCGTTTCGGCCGACAGCGGCTCGAGCAGGCGGAGCGTGGCGTCCGGCGTGGTGATAATGGCGCGCTCGAGCACGTTCTCCAGCTCGCGCACGTTGCCCGGCCAGTCGTAGCTCGCCAGATGCTCCAGCAGCGGGTGCGGCACCGTGTCGATGCGCTTGCGATGTTTCTGCGCCAGGCGGTCGACCAGGTGGGTGGTCAGCGCCGGGATGTCGTCCTGGCGCTCACGCAGCGCGGGCATGGTAATGGGAAAGACACTGACGCGGTAATAGAGATCGCGCCGGAACCGGCCCGCCTTCACCTCCTCGGCCAGGTTGCGGTTGGTCGCCGCCACCACGCGCACGTCCACGCGGATGGTGCGGGGGGAGCCGAGCCGCTCGAATTCGCCGCACTGCAGCACGCGCAGCAGCTTCGACTGCGCATCCGGCGGCAGCTCGCCGATTTCGTCGAGGAAGATCGTGCCGCGGTCGGCGAGCTCGAACCGGCCGGCCTGGGTCGCGCGCGCGTCGGTGAACGCGCCGCGTTCGCGCCCGAACAGTTCGCTCTCCATGAGCGTCGCCGGCAGCGACGTGCAGTCGACGCTGACGAAGCGCGCGTCGTGGCGCGGGCTGAGCCGATGCACCAGTTGCGCGGCCAGGCCCTTGCCAGTGCCGGTTTCCCCGAGCAACAACACGGTCGCGTCGGTCCGCGCCACCTGCTCCAGCCTGAATCGCATGTACCTGAACGCCTCGCAGCTGCCGACGAGCTCACACGCGCCGCGAGGGCCCTCGGCGGGCTCGCCACTGTGCATGCGCTGAGAGGACGCTTCGAGTCTCATAAGCCACCTCGCCGAATCCCGTCGGGACACAGTCCGCGACGGCGAGCGCGAGGTTACCCGCCTGGCTACCGTCCCACAAGTTGGACCTTGGTCCTATCGCGCGGACTTGAGGGGGCCGCGCGGCCGGCCGCGCGACACGACCTCGTCGATCGACAGGCCCGGCCCATCGCGCAGGAGGAACCGCGTCCCCTCGAGGATCTGGAACTCCGCCGAGGCGAGGTACTGATCCAGGAAGTCGCGGTTGTCCCACTCCGTTGACAGCGTGAACTGGTTCGGGTTCTCGCAGTCCGTCATGAGCCGGCACCCCAGGCACCCGGCCGACCAGCGGAGGGTCTGCACGATGTGATTCACGGCGCTGACGAACTCGGCGCGCTTGTCGGGCCGCACCTCGAAGGAGAGGGAGGCGATCAACACGGCCCGAAGGAAATTCAAGTTCGGGACCACGATAGTTTGGCGTGGTTTTTCGCCCTCTGCCGTCTTTTGGCCGCAGCAAACATGCGCACAGTCGCGAGATTTCGTGGTTGAAGACGTCCGCTGGGTAGATCGCCGCCGGTCCGGGCCCCGGCGTGGCGGTGGGAATGCTGCTTCACGAGCTCACTTGCGTGCAGGCGGATCTCCCACCCCACAGAGCAGGCGTGCGCTGTGGGGGCCCCGTGGAAGGCCCCGCCTCTACGAACACCCACACAAGTGAGCTCCCGCTCTCTAAACTCCCAACCCCGACTGGAGAGTTGGTCCTCCTCGTTATGGCGCCTTGACCCTGGTGATGGTGACCGGTGACGTCAGTACGAACGTGACCAGGCTCTCGCTCGGCACGGCCGCCGGATCGCCGCGCGTGGCGAGCGCAGCGGCCGTTCCCGCGCCACCGCCAACCGCCGCGCCGATCGCGGCGCCTGAGCCACCGCCGGCTATCGCGCCAATGGCCGCGCCGACCCCGGCGCCAATGCCGATTTTCTTCGCATCCTTGCCCTTGCTCGTGTTCGCCTCCTCGGTCACGCTGCCGGTCGTAAGGGCGATCGTACGGCCGTCGGCGAGCGTCAGCTGCTTGAGCGCGAGCGTGATCGAGGCCACACCCTTCGTCCGCCCACCCGGATCGGAGTCGACGACGACACCTTCGACCCGTGCACCACGTCTGGCGATGGTCCAGTCCCCGTCGACAATGGGTTCCGCAAGCGTGGCCGAGAACGGCTCGCCTGTTTTGTTGACGGCGGTGGAGAGCGCCGACGTCGTGTGGACGGCGATGCGGGTATCGGCCGTGAGCGTGAAGGTGCGCGGCGGCGGTGGCGGTGGCGGCGGCGGTGGCGGCGGCGGTGGCGGCGGCGGTGGCGCCGCCGGTTTCACGGGCGCCGGCTCGACGGCAGGAGGAGCGGGAGCGGGCCTGGCTGGCGCGGGACGTGCCGCCGCTGCCTGGTCGCGCACCTCTGGTGCCTGCGGCGGCGCGGCAGGTGCCTGCGGCGGCGCGGCCGGCGCCTCCGGCGACGCAGTCGCAGCCGGGATGTCGGCCGGGCTGTTTGCCGCAGAATCCGAGTTCGGCGTCTGATTGGAGCACGCCGCGCAGAGCGCGATGACAGCGAGCACCACAAAGAATTTCGAGACACCTTCGCGAGTCATGGTCACGTCCTTTCTGGAATGAGCGCCGCGCGATCGGCAGCGACGTGTTGTGGCATCTACAAACCGCCTTGTCTCACGGCCGCAAGGGTCCGGGAGCGGCGCCGGGAACCTGATACGCCGCGGCCACCACGGTGGCATTGTCATCCGCGCCCGTGAGGCGCGCGAGATCGAGGAGCTGACGACACTGCTCGGCGGAGCTGCGCCGAACGGCCAGCACGTCTGCAATCAGTCCCTCTGGTACCGCGTCGGTGAGACCGTTGGTGCACAACAGGACGCAGTCACCATCCACGAGCCGGAAGTGCTCGACGGCGACGGCCGGCCCTTTCGAGTCTCCCCCGATCGTCTCGGTCAGAATGTGGCGCA
>DATDHP010000505.1:0-10665 GCA_036521515.1 Vicinamibacterales bacterium | reverse complement strand
GCCTCCGAGAGCGGAAATGTCCCTTGCCCGAGCTCGATCGGGTTCATGGTCGCGATGGCGAAGCTGAACGCCGGCAGCTCGTACGTCTCCTTGCCGACGGTCACCGTGCGGTCCTGCAGCCCCTCGAGGAACGCGCTCTGCGACTTGAGCGGAATCCGGTTGATCTCGTCGAGCAGGATGACTTCCGCCGACGCAAGCGGACCGAACTCGGTGACCAGCGCGCCGGTCGCAGGGTTGATCATCTGGAAGCCGACCACCTCGGTCGGCTGCAGGTCGGCGCGCCCCTGCAGGCGTGCGAACTTCGCGTTGCTGATTGCCGCCAGGATGACGCCGAAGAACGTCTTGCCCACACCGGGCACCCCGCGGAGGAGCAGGTTGCCGGCGTTGACCTGGCGCTGTTCCTTCTTGTCGTACGTCGTCGGAATCTCCGACAGGAGCACGACATTGGCGAGCGCCTTGGCGGTTTCATACCCCACCAGCGCCTTTCCACCTTCCGTGACGATCGCCTGGTGAAAGTCTATCGCTTGCTCGAGGTCTGGGTGCACGGGAGGGTAATCGTAACCCGGTATAATCCCTCGCGTCTGCAAGCGCGAGTGTTCGGGATCGTCGGCCTTCGCTGGAAGCCGCTGTCAGGCGGAAGATCGCGCTTCCGGCTGCAGCCAGAAGCCACACCGGCCAATTGACGTGGCTTCCGCCGTCAGGCGGAGGCGGCAGACCTGGGAATGGCAATCACCGAGGCTGGTCGGGGTAACCGACGATGTACTCGAACGGGCGTAGCGTCAGCGTGGCGGCCGGTCGCTATCGGCCAGCTCTGCAAACTCTTCCAACATGCCGCGGCGGGTGACCGCCGCACTACGGATCGGGGCGGCGGAACGATGGCGTAGCGCGGGGATTTCCCGCCTCCGCCACGCTTCGGCGAGGCCCGCCGCAGCGCGGAGTGCGAAGGCGGCAGCCCTCGCGAAGGTCGTCGGCAGTTATACCGCTTGACCGCGGATGACGCGGATCAGCAGGAAGATCACCGCGATGACGAGCAGGATGTGCAGCGCGCCACCCAGCGTTGTCGAGGTCACCATTCCAAGCAGCCACAACGCCACCAGCAACAGGACCAGAAACAGAATCATATCTCCTCCAAAACGGCAGCGTAGCAGAACGGATGCCAAAAAAGCGAAAGCGTACCAGTAGCGCGGGAGCTTCGGTTCCCGCGGCTGTGGCTTCCGCCTTCAGCCGGAAGGAACTGCTCTCGCGCGCCGCGGTCATCGTCCTTGCCGGCCTGTTTGCCTACGCCAACAGCCTCTCCGGTCCGTTCCTCTTCGACGATGAGAGCTCGATCGTGGGGAACCGTTCGATCCGCGACGTCGGCAGTTCGCTGAGCCCGCCGCGGGAGACGCCCGTCGCCGGCCGGCCGCTCGTCAACCTCACCTTCGCGCTGAACTACGCGTTCGGAGGGCTCGACGTTCGGGGCTACCACCTCGTCAACATTGCCATCCATGTCGCGGCCGCCCTCGTGCTGTTCGGGATCGTGCGACGGACGCTCCTGTTGCCGCAGCTGGCGCGACGGTTCGGTACCGCGTCGGCGGATGTGGCGCTTGGGTGCGGACTCATCTGGATGCTGCACCCGCTGCAGACCGAGGCGGTCAACTACCTGTCGGAGCGAACCGAGTCGCTGATGGGCCTGTTCTACCTGCTGACGCTGTACAGCAGCATCAGGGGGTCTGACGCCGATCGCCGGTCGAATCGGGGTCTGACCCCTCGGCGGTGGCGCGGGGCGGCCATCGCGGCGTGCGCGGCGGGTATGGCCTGCAAGGAATCGATGGTGACAGCGCCGGTGATGGTCGTCATGTACGACCGCGTGTTCCTGTTCGACGGCTTCCGGGCGGCGTTCCGGGCGCGACGCGGGTTCTACGCGGGACTGTTCGCGAGCTGGCTGGTACTGGCCGCGCTGATGGCCGCCACCCCGCGGACGTCGGTTGGCTTCGGCGCGGGCACCAGCCCGTGGGTGTACCTGTTGAACCAGGCGGAGCTCCTCGCACGGTATTTGTGGTTGTCGGCCTGGCCGCGCGAACTGGTGCTCGACTACGGCCTCCCACGCTCGCTGACGCTGGGCGACGCGATCGTGCCCGGCGCGCTCGTGGTGGCGCTGATCGCGGCAACAGCCGTGGCGCTGCGGTACGCGCCGACGATCGGGTTCCTGGGCGCCTGGTTCTTCCTGACGCTGGCGCCGACCAGCAGCATCGTGCCGATCGCAACAGAAGTGGGAGCAGAGCGACGCATGTACCTGCCGCTGGCAGGAATCGTCGCGCTCGGGGTCGTCGGTCTCTGGCGCGTCCTGTCCCGCGGACCGCAAGGGTCCGCGCCACGTCACCGGAGTTTCGTGGCCGTCGCCACCGCTGTCTGCATCCTCCTTGGCGCCGGCACCATTCTTCGCAACCAGGAGTACCAGTCACGTCTCGCCATCGCCAGAACCATCGTCGAGCGGCGCCCCCATGGACGTGCACATTTTCTACTGGCGAACGAACTGATCGGCGCCGGGCAGCGTGACGAGGCGATGGCGCAACTCCGGCTCTCCGCCCGCGACTATCCCGGCGCCCATTTCGCGCTCGGCACAGAGCTGCTCGGCGAGGGGCGGACCGACGAGGCGATTGCGGAGATCGAGACGTTCCTTCGCGCGCTCCCGGCCCACGCCAACGCGGTGCCGGCGCGCGACATGCTGGGCCGCGCCTACCTTGCGCAGGGGAAGTTCCCCCAAGCCGCGGAGCAGTTTCGATATCTGCACGAGAAAGCGCCGTCGTATCGCGGCGCCGGGAACGACATCCTGCTGAACCTCGGATACGCGCTGGTCGGGTCAGGGCGTCTCCTCGAAGCCGTTCCCGTCCTCGAACGTGCGGCAGAGTCCAGTCCGAATGACGCAGCTGTCCGTGACCTACTCAGTCGCGTGCGTGCAGCCAGCGGCGTGCCGCCATTAACAAATCGTCCTAACTGATATATAGTGCGCCGCGTCGTCTCCGTCTTCGTCCGTGATGACATCGTCTTCGGCAACATCGTCGGCAGTCGTGCGGGTTCCGACATTCCTGTCCATTCCTTCGTACGGCCATCGCGGTTACGATGGCCCGCACCCGATGGAAGGCCGATATGAGAGAGTCTGCTGAAACCTCGAGCCTCGCCGCTGAAGCCTACGCGATTGTCAGACAGCGCATCCTGCGTGGTGAGCTGATCCTCGGCCAGGTGATCTCGCGCCGGAAGCTCGCGGCCGAGTTGGGCATGAGTTTCCTGCCAGTGTCAGAAGCGCTGCTCCGCCTCGAATTCGAAGGGCTCCTCGAGAGCCGCCCGCGCGCGGGCACGCGCGTCCGTATCCCCTCGCCGGAAGACGTGAGGGGTCATTACGTGGTGCGCGAAGCGCTGGAAGTACAGGCCGCGATGCTCTTCGCCGAGGTCGCCACGGCCGGGGAGCGTGCGGAGCTGCGGAAGCTGGCGGCGCGTGTCGACGCCCTCTCGCAGCAGTCGGACCGGATGCTCTACCTGGGCCTCCACCAGAAACTGCACCGCCGCATCGCCGAGTGCACCCGGTGCGATACGCTCTGCGAAGCGATCGAGAAGACACATGCGCTCGCCTCGATCTGGTTCTGTGTCATGCGCAAGCCTTCGGAAGAGGATTCGCCGCGGCGTCACCAGGATCTGATCGACGCGCTGACGTCGGGCGCACCGCTGAAGGCCGCAGAGGCGATGCGCGAGCACATTGCCGTTGGCATGCTGCATGTCATGGAAGTGCTCGAGCCGTACTTCCGGCTGCGCAAGGCCAACGGCCGGACGTTCTACCGGAGCGAGAAGAGGCTGAAGCAGGTCCCGTTCCCCGGCGACATGAACTAGTAGCGAAGATCTTCCGCCTGAAGGCGGAAGCCACAAGTGAATGAACATCTGTGGCTTCCGCCTTCAGCCGGAAGATAATGCAGGGCCAGATGTCGACTGGTCCAGGCCCGCTCGCCGGCGTCCGCGTCATCGAGTTCGGCGGGCTCATTGCCGGGCCCTATGCCTCCAGCGTGCTCGCGCAGTTCGGCGCCGAGGTGATCAAGGTCGAAGCACCGGGAGAGGGCGACCCGCTGCGCAAGTGGCGCAAGCTTCACGACGGCACGTCGGTCTGGTGGTATTCGCTCAGCCGCAACAAGAAATCGCTCACGCTCAACCTGAAAGCAGAGAAGGGCCAGCAGATCGCACGCGACCTGGTTCGCACGGCAGACATCGTCGTCGAAAACTTCCGACCCGGTACTCTCGAGGGTTGGGGGCTCGGCTGGGAAGACCTGTCACGAGTGAACCCGTCGCTCGTCATGGTGCGCATCTCGGGTTACGGACAGACCGGACCGTACAGAGACCGTCCCGGCTTCGCTGCCATCGCCGAGGCGATGGGCGGCCTGCGACATGTCACCGGCTACCCCGATCGCCCACCAGTACGCGCCGGCGTCAGCCTCGGCGACTCGCTCGCCGGCATCTACGGCGTCGTCGGCGCGCTCATGGCGATGCATCACGTCAAGAACGGCGGCCAGGGTCAACTCGTGGATGTCGCCCTGTACGAGGCGGTGTTCGGTGTGATGGAAAGCCTGCTGCCGGAGTATTCGCGGTTTCGCCACGTCCGGGAGCGCAGCGGAGGCAGCCTGCCGGGGATCGCGCCCTCGAACACGTATCCATGCAAGGACGGCAGTTACGTGGTGATCGCGGGCAACAGCGACGGTATCTTCAAGCGCCTGATGCGCGCGATCGGCCGCGCCGATCTCGCCAACGATCCATCGCTTGCGCGCAACGACGGACGCGCGCGACAGGAGCAGATGCTGGATCAGGCGATCGAAGCCTGGACGTCTCGGTGGGACGTCGAGGAGGTGTTGACGAGGCTTCGCGCGGCCGACGTGCCCGCCGGCCGCATCTACACGGCCGAGGACATCTACAACGATCCGCACTATCGCGAGCGCGGCATGATCGAGCCCGCTGCCATGCCCGGCGATCAGCCGATCGATCTGCCCGGAATCGTGCCGAAGCTCAGTGAGACGCCCGGCGCGACGCGGTGGGTCGGTCCAAGGCTCGGCGAGCACGTGGAGGAGGTGCTGGCGTCGGTGGGCATCGCGGGCGATGCGGTCGAGCAGTTACGAGCAGAAGGAATCGTGTAAGAGGGCTGGCCTTGTTGGCTCTTCGAGCACCTGCGTCTACTGCCTGCTGCCGACCGGCGCGCCGTCGATCTCGGCGTATTCGTAGGTCATGCGGAAGGTTGCGGGCCCGAGCAGACGAAGCTGCGCCCGGCTCTCGAGGGCGATCGGGAGCACAGCTCCCTCGATCCGCGCGTACGATCGAATGATATCGACCTGCTTCACCCAGAAGGAAGGATTCCTGGCCAGCCGCCCCTCGAGCCTGACCAGCTCGCCATCGGCGGGCTTGAGAAACATCGCCCCGGCCACCAGCACTCCTTCGTTTCGCCGTGGGACCAGCGCAACCCTGACGAGGCCCGCGGGATCGAGACCGTCCGATTCGAACCGGTAATTCGAGGCGGCGAGCGCCGAACGCGTCGTCTCTCCGCGGTCAATCGCTTCCTTCTCGCCTTCGAGCACCGCGCGCAGCACGCGAGACCGGATGGAGGGCGACCCCCCCTCGGACACGATCAGGTACTCGAACGCCTCGCCCGGTGTGAACGTGGTCCAGGCTTCGAGCCATGCCGTGCGGCCGCGGTTCTCTGCCTCGAGACGACGAAGGGCGCGGTAGGAAGGAGTCGGCGACTCGCGCGCCAGGAACTGCTGCATGGACTGCGACGCGGCGGCGTCGGCCGACTCAACGGCGCGCACGTCCGGTGCGCCAATCGCCAGCCCGAGCGCGAACAAGGCGCAGCAGGCGAGTTCGATCAGGCCAACTCGGCGGTGCGGGGACATGGACGGCTGAGCCACGCGCCTGTGGCACTTGCAGCAACCATGCCGTCAGCAAAGGGCCCGTTCGTCCGCGGTGGCAGGCCGCGGGCGTTCACCCAACGGAATTCTGTTTCAGCTTTCTGACGCCGGATATTGCATGTCAATGCGCCGGCGCCGCTGCGGATGACTCTGGTCTTCGCTTCCACGGGCCGCGGAGACGCGGCGACGCGGAGTCAAACCAGTCCAATTCGGCTCCGCGTTTCCGCGCCTCCGCGGCCCGTGTCAGGCACCCATGCGGCGAATGCGGTTGCGCATCACGCCGATCCCCTCGACCTCGGTCTCCATGATGTCGCCGTCCTGCAGGAACTCGGGCGGCATCCGTCCGAAGCCCGCACCTTCCGGCGTGCCGGTCGCGATGACGTCGCCGGCCTCGAGTGTGAGCCCACGCGAGAGCGTCTCGATAATCACATCCACCGGGAACAGCATCTCGCTCGTCTTCTGCTGCTGCCTGACGACGCCGTTGACGCGGCACGACACCATCTTGTTCTGCGGGTCCCCGAACTCGTCCGCGGTGATGACGACAGGCCCGATGGGACAGAAGCCATCGAGGCTCTTGCCTTTGAAGAACTGGAAGTGCCGGTTTTGCAAGTCACGCGCCGTCACGTCGTTGATCACCGTGTACCCGAACACGTGACGCAGGGCGTCAGCCCGGCTGATGTCTCGTCCGCCGGTTCCGATGATGACGCCAAGCTCCGCTTCCCAGTCCACCTGCTGCGTGAGCGAGGCGTCCCACGGGATGTCGTCGAACGGTCCGGTGACGCTCGTGGGCGCCTTCGTGAAGAACACCACGTGCTGAGGCAGTTTCGTGGCCTCGCCGCGGGCGCGCGCGCCCTCGGCGACATGCTCCGCGTAGTTCCGCCCCACACAGAACACATTCTTGGCGGGACGCGGGATGGGCGCATGCCAGCGGATCTCACCGGCGGCGTAACCCGTCGCGTGCTCGGCGCTGGCGGCCAGGTCCGCCAGTCGGGCCCAGGCATCAGGGCCGCGCTGGATCAACTCGAGCAAGGTCCGTGGCCAGGCGCCGGGATCGCCCGATCCAGCCACAGATGCCTCGACGATCCGATCGCCGCGGGCGAAGCCCAGCCTCGGAGTGGAATCAGTTTTAGTAGAGAACGTGGCGTATCGCATGGAATTGAACCTGTGAGATATCAGAGTCCGTTGACAAAACCCGGCCTGCGAGTATACTCGCCGCCAATCCCCGTACTCATTGATCGTGTCGTTTCTCTGCCACTCGCGAGGAGATCGCTGAATGACTCGTGTTCTGCGGGAGCTGCTCGGTGGACTGCTGGTCGTTCTGCTCACATGCGCGGCTGTCTCCGCCCAGGGAGGCGCGACAGCGCAGGTCAACGGGACCGTCCGCGATGAAAGTGGCGGCGTGCTGCCCGGCGCGGATGTTACCGCCATCCAGGCCGATACCGGTTTCCGGCGCACCGTCATCACCGACACCGATGGCGCTTACACGCTGACGAACCTGCCGATCGGCCCGTACCGGATCGAGGTCGCCCTCCAGGGGTTTCGCGGGTTCCAGCAGACGGGTATCGTCCTGCAGGTCAACGCCAACCCTGTCATCAACGTCACGCTGGCCCTCGGACAGTTGAGCGAGACGGTGTCGGTCGAAGGGGCCGCGCCGCTCGTTGAGACGCGCAATCCGTCGATCGGCGGCGTGATCGAAAACGAGCGGATCGAGGAACTGCCGCTCAACGGGCGCAACTCCGCCGACCTGATCGTCATCGCGGGCGCCGCCGTCTCCGCGGGACCGTCGTCCAGCAGGAGCATGCAGGGCGGCGTTGGCTACTCGGTCGCGGGCGGGCAGCCGTTCGGCGTGGCGTTCCTGCTCGACGGCGCCCTGCACAACAATCCGTACGACAACTACAACCTGCCCCTGCCGTTCCCCGACGCGCTGCAGGAGTTCCGCGTGGAGACGAGCGCGCAGAATGCGCAGAACGGCTTCCATTCGGGCGCGTCAGTCAACGTCGCGACCAAGTCGGGCACGAACCTGTTTCACGCCGACCTGTTCGAGTTCTTCCGCCATCACCGGTTCAACGCGACGAACCCGTTCAGCAGCATCGATCCGGTCACTGGCGAGCGGCGTGACGACGGGCTGAAGCGGCACCAGTTCGGCGGGACGCTGGGCGGGCCGATCATCACCGATCGGATGTTTTTCTTCGGCGCCTACCAGGGCACCCGGATCAACGAGCGTCCGTCCGACGACGTGCGGTTCGTGCCGACCGCGGCGATGCTCGCCGGCGATTTCACGCAAATCGCCTCGGCGGCCTGCAACACGCGCGGCAACATCGCCCTCGGAGCGCCGTTCGTGAACAACCGGATCGACCCGGCGCTGCTGAGCCCGGCCGCGGTCCAGATCGCGCGCCAGCTGCCGAGCACCACGGATCCGTGCGGGCGCGTGGGCGTCACGAACCCCCGCGACATCAAGGAGTCGCAGGCGATCGGCAAGATCGACGTGCAGCTCAGCCAGAACCACTCGCTCTTTGGCCGCTACATGGCGACCACGCACTTCTTCGCGCCACCGTTCAGCGAATCGGGCAACATCCTCTCGACGACGCTCGGCGGACGCGACAACCTCGCGCAGTCGGTCACGCTCGGCGACACCATGGTGCTGAGCAACAGCATGGTGAACAACCTCCGGTTTGCGTTCAACCGCACCGCGGTGCATCGCACGCATACCGACTTCTTCGGTCCCGGTGACGTCGGCGTGGACATCTTCAGCTACCTGGAGAAGTACATGCTCATCACCGTCAACGGCGCCTTCAACATCGGCGGCGGGACGGAGAACGATGCGATCTTCCACACCAACACGTATTCGTTCGGCGACGACCTGACGATGATTCGTGGCAATCACCAGTACGGGTTCGGGATCAGCGTCGCGTTCTGGGATTCGCTCTCCAAGGCAAACGTGCGATCGCCGGGGCTGTTCACGTTCGATGGCGGGGCGACCGGCCTTTCCCTTGCCGATTTCCTCGTCGGCCGTCCGTTCGTGCTGCAGCAGTCGGCGCCGAACACGCTCGACATGAAGCAGAAGTATTTCGGCCTGTACGCGCAGGACACGTGGAGGATGTCGCCGACGATCACGCTGAACTACGGCCTCCGGTGGGAGCCGTGGTTTCCGCAGCAGCACCAGAACGGCGCCATCTACAACTTCTCGCCGGAGCGGTTCCGGGCGGGCACGAGAAGCACGGTGTTCCCGCAGGCGCCCGCCGGATTCACGTATCCCGGCGACGAGGGGTTCCCGAACGGCAAGGCGGGCATGTTCACCGACTGGCTGAACCTTGCGCCGAGGGTCGGAGTGGCGTGGGACCCCGGCGGCGACGGGCGCATGTCGGTGCGCGCGGGGTACGGCATGAACGGCGAGTTCGTGAACGGCCAGTTCTTCATCAACACGGCGAACGCGCCGCCGTGGGGGTCGGAGATCCGCCTCACGCGGCCCGGCATCGGTCCGTTCGAGAACCCGTTCGCGGGCACCGGCGTGACGAACCCGTTTCCGATCGCGTTCGATCAGAACGCGCCGTTTTCGCCCAACGGACCGTTCATCGCGCCTCCCTCCGACCTCGAGACGACGCGCGTGCACAACTGGAACGTCAGCGTCCAGCGGCAGTTCGGGAGCGACATGGCGGTGTCGGCCAGCTACATCGGCAACTACACGACGAACCTGTGGGATGTCGTGACCGGGAACCCGGGCATCATTCCCGGTGGCGGATCGCCGACCGGGCCGTGCACGCTGAACACGGTGAACGGTCCGCAGACAGTGGCGAACTGCTCGACCGCATCGCTCGACATGCGGCGCGAGATCACGCAGCTGAACCCGCAGACCGGCCGGTTCATCGGGTACCTCGACTACTTCACCGACCATGGCACGCAGACGTACAACGGCGTGCTGCTTTCGGTTCAACGGCGCCTGGCCAACAGCTTCAGCGCCAGCGCGAACTACACGCTGTCGAAATGTGAGGGCCATCGCACGCAGGGCGGCGGCACGTCGAACGCCGCCAGCGGTTACATGATCCCCGTGTCGATCATCAATCCGCCGGCCGATGCGGAGGAGCGGCTCGACCAGGACTACGGTCCGTGCGACAACGACCGCCGGCACATCTTCAACCTGTCGGCAACGGCCGAAACGCCGGATTTCGACAGCGCGGCGCTGCGGATGGTCGCGTCCGGGTGGAGACTCTCGGGCATCTTCCGCGCGGCGTCCGGGATGCCGCTCACGCTGGTCACCGGCCTCGATCGCGCGCTGGCGGGCAATCCGAACCAGCAGCGGCCGAACCAGGTCCTTGACGACCCGTACGGCGCGAAGACCGCCGGCAACTGGCTGAACCCGGCGGCGTTCGCGCAACCCGCGCTCGCGACGTTCGGGAGTTCGGGTCGTAATGCTTACGTGGCGATGGGGACCCGCGTGGTCGATCTCTCGCTGGTGCGGTCGTTCCGGATCGCCGCCACGCACCGACTCGAGGCACGCGTCGAGGCGTTCAACGCCTTCAACTGGTTCCGGCCTGCGCCTCCCGGGATTCCAAACATCACGACGGGCGTCAACGCCACCTCGCCGGTCATCAACCTGAACAGCCCGAATTTCGGCCGCTACCTCGCGGCCGACGAGCCGAGGATCATGCAGTTCGCGATCAAGTATCAGTTCTGATCACGCTCTGCACGTGCGTCGGTGATCACGACGCCGAGGCTCTGAGGCACCGGGGAACATTCCCAGGGATTCTCGGTG
>DATDHP010000504.1:0-2239 GCA_036521515.1 Vicinamibacterales bacterium | reverse complement strand
CGTCGGTGACGTCCTCGCCGGCAACGCTGACGGACTTCAGGGTCCAGGCCGGCGGGGTCGTGGCCCGGAACAGAATGCGTCCGCTCACGCCGCCGATTTCGAACGTCCCATCGTCGGCGACGGCGCCGTTGCTCACGTTCGGACCGCCAAACATCATCCCCATCGGGCTGCCGTTGGGATCGGCTGACTGCGTGGTAATCCGAAGCGGACCGAACCCGCCAGTGCGCGGCGCGGTGCCTTCGAAGACGACCTGCCCACGCACCGTCGCGCCTGGGCCCATGGTGACGCGAAGGCTGGTGATGTCGGCGTTGGCGACGGTGATGGGAACGGAGGCAAACTCCACGGGC
The DNA here is from genome assembly GCA_036521515.1 of Vicinamibacterales bacterium. GTDB lineage: Bacteria > Acidobacteriota > Vicinamibacteria > Vicinamibacterales > UBA2999 > Gp6-AA40. Next base: position 1,892 of record DATDHP010000504.1, on the reverse strand, counting down.
GCGTCCGGGCCGCGCGGCTGCGGGCGGATTTCGATGGTGTGCTCACCAGGCGGCACGTTGGCGATGCTGAAGGCGCCGTCGGTCGCCACCTGCCCGTTGAGCATGGCCATCATCATTCCGGCGCCTCCGGAGCCGGAGCGCAGGAACACCATGCCGCCGGACGCCGGACGTCCGGTCGAATCGACCACCGTGCCCGACACGCGCGCCATTCGCGCGGCAGCCAGGGCGATGTGCACCGACGACTCCTGACCGAGCCCGACGATCACCGGCTGCGCCTCGGCGGCGTTCGAGGTGTTCGGATAGTACGTTGGCGCGTAGCCTTCGCTCGTATCGGTGGCGCTGCCGGGCCCGAGCGCCATGCCGGGCTGGCGCAGTGCCGCGCTCACGACGTATTCGCCGGGCATGAGGGCGTAGACGCGGAACTGCCCGAGATCGTCGGTCATGATAAACGGACCCCCGGCGAACGAGAGCTCGCGTCGACCACCCGGCATGTACTGATAGCGCAACGCCTGGACCTGCGCACCGGCGAGCGGCTCGCCGAATTCATCGGTGACGCGCCCGGCGATCACGCCGCCGCGCGGCAGGGCGGCGTCCACGTTGTTCAGGGCCTGGCCGTCCGCAATCCTGACTGGCGTGCCCGGCTCGAATGGCCGCCGCTGACCGACCTGCAGGGTCACGTAGCCGCCCTTGCTCGCGGTGATGTTGTACTGTCCTGCGGGAAGCCGCGCGAACTCGTAGCGCCCGTCCGCGTCGGTCGTCGTCATGCGCCGGATGCCGACCTCCTGCGAGACGATCATGACCTGGGCGCGCCGCAGCGGGGCGCCACCGTCGGCCGTGATCACGCGGCCGCGAATGCGTCCGGTTCCTTCCGGCGCTGCAGCGGCGCCGAAGTCGCGCGGCGGCATGACGATTCCGGGGCGAATCACCTGCGCAGAGGCGGAGCTCGCGGCCAGGACGAAGAGCGCGACGGCTGAGAAGGGTACCCGATTCATATCGGACCTCGCGTTTTTTTGATTAGAGCACGCCGCAAGCCCCTCTGGTTGACCGTTTTCCGATAGCAGTTGGACGACCGTCCATTCGAGATGGCCTTCCTTGAAAGGCCCAGGTGACGGGTCCTACCGTTGACCTTCCGCCTGAAGGCGGAAGCCACAGCTACCTGAAGGCGGAAGCCACAGTTGCCTGAAGCCGGCTCTGGGTACATGTGGCTTCCGGCTTCAGCCGGAAGGCGTGAACCAGAAAGCGAGCTGACGTCCATGTCCGAATCGAACGATCTATCCGTGTTGAATCAGGATGTTTCTTTTTACTTGACACGTCCGCAGCCGCTGATTGCTAATTTGGCCGCTCCCCGCCGACGACTCGGTCGGCTGTTGTGGGTGTGGTTGCAGCACAGGCGCCGGCGCAGGCGAGAGAAGGACAGCCGTGGCGAACTGGTTTACGAGCATGAACGTGCGCGAGCGGCGGACGTTCTGGGCCTGTTTCACCGGCTGGGCGCTGGACGCGATGGACGTCCAGCTCTATGCCGTGGTGATGCCGACATTGATCGCGGTGTGGGGCATGTCTCAGGCGCAGGCTGGGACGTTGGCCACCGCCGCCTTGCTGTTTTCTTCCTTAGGCGGCTGGCTGGCCGGCATTCTCGCAGACCGGTTCGGCCGCGCCGCGATCCTGCGACTGACCATCGTCTGGTTCGCCGTGTTCACCTTCCTCTCAGGGTTCACGCAGTCGTACGAGCAGCTGCTGTTCACCCGTAGCATGCAGGGGCTCGGCTTCGGCGGAGAGTGGGCCGCAGGCGCCGTGCTCATGAGCGAGGTCATCGACAAGCGGGTCAGGGGCCGCGCCGTCGGCAGCGTCCAGAGCGGCTGGTCGGTTGGCTACGGCATGGCGGTGCTCCTCTT
>DATDHP010000503.1:0-2061 GCA_036521515.1 Vicinamibacterales bacterium | reverse complement strand
CATTCACCGCTGCGCATCGCCTTTCTGGGATGTGGCTTCATCACGCGTGTACATAGCGGGAACCTGCGCGCCCTCAGGCGTGACATCGTCTGCAGTTACGCCAGCCGCGATGCGGCCCGCGCCGAGGAGTTGTGCCGGCACTATGGGGGCGTGGGCACCTACCGGGAGTACGCCGCCGCGATCGAGGACCCGCGCGTCGAGGCGGTCGTCGTCGCGGTCCCGCCTCGCTTCCACCTGGACCTGACGCTCAGGGCGCTCGCCGCAGGCAAGCACGTCGTCGTCGAGAAGCCGGCGTTCCTCACAATGGAGGACTACGAGACGGCCCGCATGGCCCGCAACCGTGCGAACCGCGTCGTCCTCGTGGGAGAAAATGACCACTACAAGCCGCTGGCCGTGTGCCTGCGGCGGCTGCTCGCCGACGGCGCGATCGGCGACATGGTATTCGGGCATTTCAGCAGCATCGTGAAGCGCCTGAAGCGCGCCGACGACTGGCGCAACGACGAAGCGATGGCGGGCGGGGACGCCTTTTTCGAGGAGGGCATTCACTGGCTTCACCTCGCCGGCAGCCTGGGACCGAAGATCACGGAGATCCACGGGTTTCGGCCCTCTGTCTCGCGCGAAGGCGCCGATACACGCGCCAAGAGCATGATGGTCGCGTTCCGCTACGACAACGACGCTGTGGGCTCGCTGTACTACTCGCGTGAAATCCCGTCGCTCCTGCGCGGCCTCCGTTTGTCGAAGCTGTACGGCCGCAAGGCCATCATCACGTTCGAGTCGAACGGACTGTTCGTGCTCGTGCGAGGGCGGGGCGTTCCCAGGCTTTTCTTCCCGGGCTTTCGCGACATCCGCGGCTACCGCGCAATGTATCGCGACTTCCTCGGCGCCATCCGCGAGGGACGCGCTCCCGAGATGAGCCTGGAGCGCGCAATCGAGGACCAGCGGCTGATGGGCCAGATCTACGCCAGCGTCCATGCGTAACGAACGCTACGACGTCATCGTCATCGGGACCGGCGCCGGCGGCGGCACGATGGCTTACGCCCTTGCCGATACGCCGGCTCGGATCCTGATCCTCGAGCGCGGCGATTTCGTGCCGCAGGAGGACGAGAACTGGAACCCGGAAGCCGTCTGGAAGGACCGCCGCTACCGGCCGAAGCAGGAGCGCTGGGTCGACGAGCGGCGGCTGATTCGCAGGAAGTTCCGTCCCTATACGCACTATGGTGTCGGCGGCAACACGAAGTTCTGGGGGAGCGCGCTCTTCCGCCTTCGTCGTGAGGACTTCCAGGCAACCGAGCACCCCGGCGGCCTGTCGCCGGCGTGGCCGATCGATTACGACACGCTGGCGCCCTTCTACGACCGTGCAGAACGCCTGTACGAGGTCCACGGACAGCACGGTGTCGATCCCACCGAAGCGCCGCGCGGGCCGTTCCCCTATGGCCCGGTGCCGCATGCCGCGCGGATGACGGAGATCATCCAGCAGTTGCAGGCCGAGGGACTCCATCCCTCGCCGCTGCCGCTCGGCCTGCGCAACGGCTGCATCCTCTGCAAGACCTGCAACTCGTTTGCGTGCCGGCTGCACGCCAAGAGCGAAGCTGACGTGTGCTGCATTCGTCCCGCGATCCAGCAGCCGAACGTCACGCTGTGGACCAATGCGCTGGCGCGCCGGCTGGTCACGGATCCATCGGGCCGGAGAGTCACGGCCGTCGACGTCATGAAGGACGGCGTCCTGATTCAAGTGGAGGCTCCGCTGGTGATCGTTTCGTGCGGCGCCGTGAACTCGGCGGCGCTGCTGCTGCGGTCGGCAAGCGGGGCGCATCCCGCCGGGCTCGGGAACTCCTCCGGGCTCGTCGGGACGAGGTACATGGCGCACCTGGCGACCATGATCAGTGCCTTCGATCACCGGCGGACGAACGACACTGTTTTTCAGAAGACCGTGGCGATCAACGATTTCTACCTTGCCGGCCACCGGACGCCGCACCCGCTCGGGCAGATCCAGTCCCAGGGACGCACGGAGGCGGTCGTGCTCAAGGCGGAATCCCCGTGGTACGGCCGGTGGATCCCGCT
>DATDHP010000502.1:0-9093 GCA_036521515.1 Vicinamibacterales bacterium | reverse complement strand
GAAGTTCTGCGTGCCGACGCGCGCGAAGAGCGCGAGCCATGTGGCGCCGCACGCGTAGACGATGGCCAGCCCGGCGAACATGGCGAGTACAGCGGTGGCGTACTGCCGGCTGAACCCACGGTCGGCGAGGCAGCCAACCGCGAAGGCCGCAACGGGATATGCCATCAGGTAGCCACCCGTTGGACCGAGCAGGCGAAGCGCGCCCGGCGGCAGTGTCGGCGAAGCCGCAAACACCGGGAGACCGGCGATGCCGGCCGCCAGATAAAGGATCTGGCTCGCACAGCCGAGCCGCGACCCGAGCGCGAGACCGCCGAGCAGCACGACCATCGGCTGGAACGTCAACGGGACCGAGGTGAACGGGAGCGGGACGCTGATCTGCGCCGCCGCGGCCGTCAGCGCGGCCACGAATACCACTGACGCCATCGATATCGCGCGCCCGAGCGATGGCGACTCGGCGCGCCCGGCAAGCGTGTGAATGAGCGGACTGGTTGTGGCGTGCATGGCGCTGAAATTGTACTGCACTTGCAGTTCACTCTTCTAAGTTCTCGCTTCTCTGTTCGTGTTCAGGTTCCTTGTTCGGTTCCCGGTTCATGGTTCCTGGTTCGTGGTTCGTGGAGGCGGAACGCCGGACCGTAGATCGCCGAGAATAGAGTGGCGTGAAAACAGCGTTGACGATTGCGGGGAGCGACTCGGGAGGTGGCGCGGGGATTCAGGCCGATCTCAAGACGTTCGCGGCGCACGGCGTGTACGGCACGAGCGCGATCACTGCGGTGACCGTGCAGAACACGCTCGGCGTGACACGGTTCGAGGCGCTGCCGGCGGATCTGGTGACCGAGCAGATTGAAGCCGTGGTGTCCGACATCGGCGCACATGCGACCAAGACCGGGATGCTGGCGACTGCGGCGATCGTCGAAGCCGTTGCCGCGGCGGTCGAAGACCTTGACGTCCCCTGGCTCGTCGTCGATCCGGTGATGATTGCGAAGAGCGGCGACCGCCTGCTCGATGACGAGGCGCTCGGCGCGATCAAGTCGGAGCTGTTGCGCCGCGCCTTTCTGGTGACGCCCAACGTGCCCGAGGCGGAGACGTTGTCGGGGCTGACGATTCGAAGCGACGCGGATCGACGCGAAGCCGCGCGCCGGATCGTCGCGCTCGGCGCGGCGCACGTCATCATCAAGGGCGGCCATTTCCCCTCGGACGAGATCGTCGACCTGCTGTACGACGGTCACCGGTTTGCCGAGTTCCGCACCGAACGGGTGCCGGGACGCCACACGCATGGCACTGGCTGTACGTTTGCCGCGGCGATCACCGCCCATCTTGCCCTGGGCCGGAGGCTCGAGGAGGCCGTCCCGCTTGCCCAGCACTATCTCGCGGGCGCGATTCGCCGCGGTCCGGACATCGGCAAGGGCCACGGCCCGATGGATCATTTCTGGTCGTTATACTGAGGACATGCCCCTCATCGCGGTGACCCCGGCCGCGCTGGATCTGCAGAGCCTGACTGCCGAGATCACGACTGGTGCGGCGGGCGACGGCGCGATCGCGACGTTTGCGGGGCTCGTGCGGGAGCGGAACCAGGGGCGGCGCGTTCGCTTCCTCGAGTACGAAGCGTACGAGCCGCTCGCGCTGCGGGCGCTCGAAAGGATCGTCGCCGAGGCGAACGAGTCGTGGCCGGGCACCCGTCTCGGCCTGCACCACCGCATCGGACGGCTCGAGATCGGCGAGGCGAGCGTCATCATCGTGGCGGCCTCCGCGCACCGCGCCGACGCATTTGCCACGTGCCGGTACGCGATCGAGCGCGTGAAGCAGATCGTGCCCATCTGGAAGCACGAGCATTTCGAAGGCGGCGAGATCTGGCTGGAGGGCGCTACCGCTGACCCCGAGGACGAGGCGGCCCGGCGGATGGCGTACAGAATCGCATGCGCGTGACCGTCCGCCTCTTCGCGCGGCTCCGCGACTTGGCGGGCGGGACGGGTGAGCTGGTCCGGGACGTCCCGGCCCCCGCGACCGTCCAAACAGTGTGGAATGCGCTCGTCACCGAGATGCCGGCGCTGGTCGAGTACGAGCGGACGATGTCGGTAGCGGTCAACGCCGAGTACGCGCGGATGGCGGCGCCCGTGAACGACGGCGACGAGGTCGCGTTTCTGCCCCCCGTGTCCGGCGGGTAAGATGGTACGGCCCCGGCTGAAGCCACGGGCCGGCTGAAGCCGGCCCATACGTACTGGATGGGAAGCCGGACCCAGAGACTTATGTTCGACAAATTAACGACCATCGAGGCGCAGTACCAGGACCTCATGACCCGGCTCGGGACCGCCGAGGTCCAGTCTGATCCTGCCGAGTACAGGAAGGCGGCGAAGACGCTGTCCGACCTCGAGCCGCTCGTCCAGAAGTACCGTGAGTACAAGACGGTCCAGAAGGACATCGAGGGCGCGGAGGAGCTGGTGCGCAGCGGCGACGCCGATATGCGCGCGCTGGCAGAGGAAGAGCTGGTCGGCCTGGTCGAGAGACGGGAAGCGCTGCTCAGCGAGCTGCGCGTGCTGCTCGTCCCGAAAGACCCCAACGACGACAAAAACGTCCTCCTGGAGATCCGCGCCGGCACCGGCGGCGACGAGGCCGCGCTCTTCGCCGCCGATCTGTTCCGGATGTACAGCCGCTACGCGGAACGCCAGCGCTGGAAGCTCGAGCTCATGTCGAGCAGCGAAAATGGCGTCGGCGGCATCAAGGAGGTCATCGCGTCGATCGAGGGTCGCGGCGCCTACAGCCGGCTGAAATACGAAAGCGGTGTCCACCGGGTGCAGCGCGTGCCCGCGACAGAGGCCAGCGGCCGCATTCACACCTCAACGGCCACCGTCGCCGTGCTCCCCGAGGCCGAGGAGGTGGACGTCCAGATCAACGAGAAAGACCTCCGGATCGACACGTTCTGCTCGAGCGGCCCGGGCGGCCAGAGCGTGAACACCACCTATTCCGCCGTGCGCCTCACGCACATCCCGACCGGCGTGGTCGTGTCGCAGCAGGACGAGAAGTCGCAGATCAAGAACCGCGCGAAGGCCATGAAAGTGCTGCGCGCCCGCCTCTACGAGATGGAGATGCGCAAGCAGCAGGAAGCCATCGCCAAGGACCGCCGCAGCCAGGTCGGCACCGGCGAGCGCTCCGAGAAGATCCGCACCTACAACTTCCCGCAGAGCCGCATCACCGATCATCGGATCAACTTCACGACGCACCAGTTGCAGGGCGTGCTCGAGGGCAACGTGGCCGAAATCCTCGAGCCGGTCATCGCGTTCTACAACGCCGAGAAGCTGAAAGAAGCGACGGCGGTTTGAATGCTCGCCGCAGTGCTCGCGCGCGCGCGTCATCAGCTCGTGGCGGCGGGCATCGCTCCGGACGAAGCGGCCATCGACGTCGACCTCTACGCGCGCACGCTGCTGGGGTGGGACCGCGCGCGGTTGCTCACGGAACTGAACGGACACGCCCCAGCCGCGCTCGAGCCCCGTTTCTCTCAGTGGATCGAGCGGCGCGCCCGCCGAGAGCCTTCCGCCTACATCGTCGGGATCCGCGAGTTCTGGGGGCACGACTTCCGCGTGTCGCCCGACGTCCTGATCCCGCGCCCCGAAACCGAGTTCATCGTCGAAGAAGCGCTGCCGCTGCTGCGCCGCGCCGGGCGGCCGCGCGTCGCCGACATCGGCACCGGCAGCGGCGTCCTCGCGGTCACCATCGCCCGCGAGATCGTCGGCGCGCTCGTCATCGCATCGGACATCTCGGCCGGGGCGCTGACGGTGGCAGGTCACAACGCCGCCCGCCAGGGCGTTCGCGACCGCATCCTGCTCGTCCGGACCTCGTACCTCGATGCCGTCACCGGCCCGTTCGACCTCATCGTGGCGAACCCGCCGTATGTCCGCGACCGTGACAAGGGCGCGCTCGCCCGCGACGTGCGCCACGAGCCCGAGGTCGCCCTCTTCGGCGGGGAAGATGGCCTGCGCCACGTCGAGGGCGTGCTCGACACGGCCCGGAAGCTGAAGCCCGGCGGCTGGTTCCTGATGGAGTTCGGCTACGGCCAGGAACACGACGTGCGGGGGCTCGTCGCCGCCCGGCCGCACCTCCGTCTCGACAGGATTCGAGAGGATCTGCAAGGCATCCCGCGAACGGCTATCATGCAGCGCCAATGAGTGACTGCCTCTTCTGCAAGATCATCGCCGGCCGGATTCCTGGCAACGTCGTCTACCAGGATGACCATCTCTTCGCGTTCAAGGACATCAACCCGCAGGCGCCCCTGCACGTGCTCATCCTCCCGCGGCGCCACATCGCTACGCTGAACGACCTCGCGCCGGCCGACGATGGCCTGGTGGGATCGATGTTCAGGGCGGCGGCGGCGCTCGCGAAGGAACATGGCTACGCGGATCGCGGCTACAGGACCGTCTTCAACACGAACCGCGAAGCAGGCCAGTCGGTGTTCCACATCCATCTGCACCTGTTAGCGGGACGCCCGTTGGCTTGGCCGCCTGGATAGAAAGTCATTCACCGCCACGGAGCCACGGAGACACGGAGACAATCAAGGTTGGCCTGCGTTTCCTCCGTGCCTCCGTGCCTCCGTGGCCCGTCGCGGTGAAAACAGCAACGACGGAAGCCCGGTCAGATCACGAATGACCGGGACGTCGCCGGCGTCCGGGGCCGGTTCGTCGGAGCGCTGCACCAGCACGCCGCGCATGCCGACGCGCCGAGCGCCCTCGATGTCATGCGAGAAGCTGTCCCCGACCATCACTGATTCGTCCGCCGCCACGCCCACCAGCTTCAACGCCGCCTCGAAGATGCTCGAGTGCGGCTTCATGTAGCCATGCTCCGCGCTCGACACGGCGCCCGCGATCAGGCCATTCAGCTCGAAATGCTGCTGGAACGAGGCGAGACACCGGTGCGAGTTCGAAATCAGCCCCAGCTTCAGGCCGCGCGCGGCCAGTTCCCGCAACACGGCGCTGACGTCGTCGTACAGGAAAAAGTGCTGGCAGGCGGCCCACTCGTCGTAGACCTCGCGCGCGATCGCCCCGAGATGTTCACCCGTCCCGCCCATCTCCTCGATGATGCGCTGCGTGTAGCGGACGAAGATATTGGGGTCGTAGATGTGGTCCTGTGCGTCGTTGAGCACGGATGACGCAGCGGCGACTGCCTGGGGGAACCGGCCGGCGTCCACGTCCACGCCGTACTTCCGGCAGAACTGCGCGTAGCCTTCGCCCTGAAAGGTCGGGCCCGGATAGATCAGCGTGAAATCGACGTCGAAGAAGACGGCCCGGATGGCGGGGGCCCCGGGCAGGTTCATCGCGGCTGTCCGGCGTACGGACCCGCCACCACCACCACGGCGCGAGAGGGGTCGAGGGCGCGGCGGGCGGCCTCGTGCACCTCCTCCAGCGTGACCGCCCCGAGCAGGTCCGGCACACGGACGTCGTAGTCGAGGCCGAGCCCGAAGAACTCGACCGACTGGAGAAAGTTCGCAATACCCAGGTTGGTCTCCAGGTTCCGCGGCATCGACCCGACCAGGTACTGCTTCGACTCGATCAGCTCTCGTTCTGTCGGACCGTCCGCCGCCAGCGTCGACAGCTCCGTGTCAATCGACGCGACGGCTCGCTCCACGTTTTCGGCGCTGACCCCGGCCCTGATCGTCAACGGCCCGCGAATGACGTTCGCGGGGTCGATCGCGCTGAACACGTAGTACGCCATACCCTGGCGCTCACGAATGCTGTCGCCGAGGCGGCCCCCCAGCGAATACTGGCCGAGGATGTTGTTCATCAGCCAGAACGCGTAGAACGCCGGGTCCGACCGGCGGATCGCGGCGAAGCCGTACGAGATGTCGGCCTGCGCCTTGTTCATCATCGGCACGACCTTCAAGACGCGCGCCGAGGGCGGCGCCGGCTCCGGCAGATCCACGCCGGGGCCGGGTGTCGCGTCCCAGTCACCGAACGCGCCCTGCGCTGCGCCAATCGCGTACGCCGGGTCCACGTCGCCCACCATGACGAGCGACAGCGTGGACGGCGCGAACCGTCGGGCGTGGAAGGCCTGCAGCCCGCTCCGCGTGATGGTGTCCACGCTCGCGACCGACCCGCGCGGCCGCCATCCATAGGGATGCGTTTCCCCATAGAGCGTGCTCAGCATCGCCTCACCCGACACCGCCGCGGGATTGTCCTCGTCCTGGCGGATCAACGTGATGATCTCGCCGCGCTTGGTCTGCACGTCGGCCTCGGGCAGCGTCGGCTGGATCACGACGTCCGCGAGAATGGCGAGCACGGTGGCAAGGTCTTCGACGAGGCAGGTGAGGACGAGCTGCAGCGCGTGACGGTTGACGGAGACCGCGAGGGCGACGCCGCGATTCTCGAGCTCCTCGGCGATCTCGTCACCCGTCCGGCTCGTCGTGCCGCGATCGATCGTCTTCGACACGAAATGCGCCAGGCCGCTCTGCCCGAACGGGTCGTAGATCGAGCCGGCGGCAAACGACGCGTGCACCGTCACCGCCGGTGTGGCCGGGGAATGCTTGGCAATGACCACCGCCCCGTTGTCGAGGACCTGGCGAACAGGCGCAAGACCCCGTTGCAGCGCCGTCGCCATCAGGCCACCGGCCGCGGCTCGAACCACCCCACCGTGCGGTTGGAGGTCGTCAGTCGCGCCAACGCCGCCTGCGCCACGGCGTCGACGGTCACCGCGTCGATGCGCTGGCGAAAGGACGCCACGAGGTGCCAGCTGGCAATCGTCTCGAAGTAGCCGAGCTGGTGCGCGATGTTCGTGATGCTGTCATTCTCGAACACGAGCCTGGCACGAAGCTGGTTCTTCGCCCGCTCCAGCTCGGGCGCCGTCACGCCTGCGGCGCGGACGCGATCGATCTCCTGGAGGGTCGCGTCCTCGAGCGCCTTCAGCGGTGTTCCGTCGGTAGCCGTGACCGAGACGGTGTAGAGGAACGGCTGCTGCGTCGGCACCAGCCCGCCGGCGACCGACGAGGCGAGGCCGGTGTTCACCAGGCGCCTGTAAAGACGGGCGCTCCGCTGCGGCGGCGGCGTGCGGAAGCTCGCCCACAGGTTGAGCCCCTTTGCGCCGGTGAGGATCGCGTCGAGCACGAGCATGGGAAAGAAGTCGGCGTCGTCGATCCCCGGCGCGTGGTAGCCCAGCTTGAGATAGGACGTCGTACCCTCACGCGAAATCGTGACCCGCCGCTCGCCCAGCTGTTCTGGCTCCCTCGTGTGAACCCGTCGGACAGCCTCTCCAGGGGCAATGCCTCCGAAGTGGTGTGCCGCCTTCCGAATGGCGTCCTTCGTGTCGACGTCGCCCACGACGACCAGCGTGGCGTTGTTCGGCACGTAGAACCGCCGGTAATACCCGTAAAGGTCCTCCCGGGTCATCGTCCGGAGATCCGGAAGCCATCCGATCGTCGGATGCCGGTAGGGATGCGCTTTGAGGGCCGTGGCGGTCACCTCCTGGTCCAGGAGCGTGTCAGGATCGTTCTCGCCGCCCTGGAGCTCGGCGATGATCACCGTGCGCTCCGACTCGCAGTCCTCCGGATCGTAGAGACAGCTGGCCATCCGTTCCGATTCGATGAACAGCATCCGGTCGAGCGCGTCGCGCGTGGCCGTCTCGGTATAGGTGGTCTGATCGATCCAGGTGTAGCCGTTCCAGTAGCCGCCGAACTGCTCGATAATCCCTTTCACCTTGTCGCGCGGGATGTTCGTCGTCCCCTTGAAGTTCATGTGTTCGACCCAATGCGACACGCCGGTGAGTCCCGGCGCTTCGTCCTTCGACCCGACCCGGTACCAGCACCACACGGACGCGAGCGGCGCGGTGTGCACTTCCTGCACCAGGACCTTCAGGCCGTTCTCGAGGACCTCTTCGTGGACGGACATCCCAACAATTATAGGTACAATAGACACTTATGCCCGAGTGGAAGGACACGGTAAACCTGCCGCGCACAGGTTTTCCGATGAAGGCGAATCTTCAAACGGCTGAGCCGGAGGCGATCGCGCGCTGGGAAGCGATGGATCTTTACGGACAGATCCGGGCGAAGCGACGCGGCGCCCCGAGGTTCGTGCTTCATGACGGTCCCCCGTATGCAAACGGCCAGATTCACCTCGGGACGGCGCTCAACAAGATCCTGAAAGATCTGGTCGTCAAATCGCGGACGATGGCCGGCTTCGATACGCCGTATGTGCCTGGCTACGACTGCCACGGCCTGCCGATCGAGCTGAAAGTCGACCGCGAGCTCGGACCGACAAAGCGGGACATGTCGCTGGCCGACATCCGCCGCGCATGCCGTGCCTACGCCGCGCGCTTCATCGATGTGATGACGGAGGAGTTCAAGCGCCTCGGGATTTTCGGCGACTGGGATCACCCGTACGTCACGATGAACTTCCGTTACCAGGCCGCGATTGCGCGCGCCCTCGGTCGGTTCGTGGAACAAGGGCTGGTCTACAAAGGCAAGAAGCCGGTTCACTGGTGCATCCACTGCCGCACCGCGCTCGCCGAAGCCGAAGTCGAATACGGCAATCACGCGTCGCCGTCGATCTACGTCGAGTTTCCGCTGCCCGAGGAGAGTGCGGGCGATCTCGCCGCGCGCGTGCCGGCGCTGGCGGGCAAGCAGGTGTCGGTCCTCATCTGGACGACCACGCCCTGGACGATTCCCTCGAACCTGGCGATCGCGTTTCATCCGGACCTTCAATACGGCGCGCACAGTGTCGAAGCCCCGGATGGAACCACCCACACCGTGATCGTGGCGGAAGCGCTCGCGTCGCGCGTCGGGGAGGCGCTCAGTCGGCCATTTGGAACGCCGGTCGCACGGATGACCGGGTCGGAGCTCGAGCGCTTGCGTTTCCGGCATCCGCTGTACGACCGGGATTCGAGGGCCGTCGTGGGCGATTACGTCACGCTCGAAGCCGGCACTGGCGCGGTGCACACGGCGCCGGGCCATGGCGCCGACGACTATCACACCGGTGTGAAGTACGGGCTCGAGATCTACGCGCCGCTCGACGCCGGCGGGCACTACAACGACACCGTCGAGCTGTTCGGCGGGGTAAAGGTGTGGGACGCGAATCCGAAAGTGGAAGCGGCGCTGAAGGAACGCGGCCGCCTCTGGCATCG
>DATDHP010000501.1:0-6388 GCA_036521515.1 Vicinamibacterales bacterium | reverse complement strand
TGCGACCGGACAGGTGATGGGCCTGCCGCGACTGCTCGTCGCGTTCGGGCGGTTCGAAACCGACAGAACGGCAATCGAGATCGGACAGGACCACATGATCCTCGCGCCACTCGACCCGACGTCACTCGCCTCGTTCGCGTTTCCCGCGCTGTTCCGATCGGGGAACCTGTACTTGCGGGCGCCGCAGGCCCGCGTGGAGCGCGCGCTCACCTCTCGCCTTCGCGTCATGGGTGGCATCGTGGCGCCGGTCGGCGGAGACGTGCCCGGCGAAGACTATCGCTTCGTCCCGCAGGCATTCGGGGGAGAGCGATCGCGCCGTCCGGCCGTTCAGGCGCGCGTGGGGTTTGCGACGGCGGAACCGGACGCGCTCCGTCGCGTCAGCCTCGGTGTGTCGGGCCACTACGGATGGGAATGGAGGGGCGGCGTCCTTGCCGAGAGCTCCGCGGCGGCGCTCGATTTCGCCGTTCGACGTGACTACATCGGGGCGGCCGGCGAGATCTTTCTCGGTCAGAACATCGATGCGTTCGGTGGCGCGGTCGGCCTGGATGCGCGGGCAGCCGGCGGCTGGGCCGAGCTTCAGCTGTTCCCGACCGAGCGTCTGTCGTTTGCCGCCGGGGCCGGGCAGGACGACATCCGTGGCGCGCGACGCGTGTCCGTCGCGCGGCGGCGCAACCGCAGCGCGTACGGCGCCGCGCTCTTCTCGCTCACCCCCGAGCTCCAGGCGTCGTTCGAATACCACTGGCTGGCGACGTTGCCCGCCAGCGGGACGGAGCGGCGCAACCATCATTTCGACTGGGTGCTGGCGTACAGGTTCTGACCCCAAACTTGTGTGGCGTAAAGGCGGACCTTCAGGTCCGCCTGGGGCCCGCCGGCCTGAAGGCCGGCCTCTACGAAATCCACAAATTTTGGGCTTAGTGACAGCACAGTGAAAGAAGGGTTAAGGTTGTCGAGAGGCACGTTGATGTCGTCCGGGCGACTCCCACACATGCTGTCCGCGGCGCCTCACGCGCTGCTCTCGATCCTGGTGTTGGCCGGGTCGGCGGACGCCGGCCCTGTCTCGGGCGTCATCCGCACCCTCGGTCGATCCGGTGTTGTCCCGGCGACCAGTATCGTGTACGCAGAACCGATCGACGCCGCGGTGCCGCGGCAGCCGGGCCGGTTCACGCTGAGGCAGAAGAACAAGACCTTTCTGCCGCGCGTGCTGGGCGTGCCCGTCGGATCGTCGGTCGATTTCCCCAATGACGACCTGATCTTCCACAACGTGTTCTCGTTGTCGGCGCCGCAGCCGTTCGATCTGGGACTCTACCGCAGCGGGCAGTCCCCTTCGCGCACGTTCGCCCAGCCTGGTACGTATCGAGTGTTCTGCAACATCCACCCGCAGATGTCGGCCCTCATCCTCGTTGCGCCGACGCCGCACGTGGTGGTCGCCGCTCCGGATGGGCGCTTTGTGCTCGACCTGCCCGCCGGCCGGTATCGATTGACGGCCGTGTCAGAACGTGCAGCTCCCGTTTCAGTTGAGGTCGTCGCGGAGGCCGGCGCGACCGTCGCGCCCGCGCTGACGCTCGATGAGTCCGGCTGGGCGGCCGTCCAGCACAAGAACAAGTTCGGCAAGGACTATCCGGCCGCCAGCTACAAGCATTGATGGCATATCCAGGAGCTCGCTGGCCGTTGCGCTTCCGCCTGAAGGCGGAAGCCACAGCCGCCTGGAGGCGGCACTGTCTGATGTGGCTTCCGGCTTTGGCCGGAAGGCATGAACAAGCGGCAACACAGGTGAGCTCCGGAGAGCTCCGGGTCTAGTTGTTCATGCGTATCGGCGCGTGAAGCCGCCTCGTCACCATCCGCGAGAACCAGACGCCGCCGAGGACCGCCCCCGTTACCGCGAGGAGACCAATCGCGACCAGCCACCGCTGCAAGCGGAGATACGGCGCGATCGCGTCATCCCGTGACTTCACGATGATCGCCGACACCGCGGGCGAGCTGTTGATCGTCACCTCGCGCGCGGCGAATCGCTGCGGTCCGATCCGAAGGTCGACGGATCGATCCGCGCGCCCGCCAGATGCGTGCCACCCGTCGAGCGACTGCCAGGGCGTCTGCGCCGCGCGAAGCGTCGACGCGAGCACCGCTCGATCGGACAACAGGACGATCTCGTCCTCCGTCGCCGCACTCACCGCCCCGGCAAACGCCTCATCGACGGGTTCAGCGGCAACGAGGTAGCCAAACACGGTCCCGCCGGCCTCGGACGCCACGGCAACCGCGATGTGGGGACGGTCACCAATCGCAACGACCGCGCCTTCACCGAGGGTCGTGACCAGAGCGCTGAACCATTCTTCCGCGCCGGCGATGGGCATCGCCCGGGCATCGCCCGTGTATGCGAGCACCGAGCCGTCTGGTCCGAGTGCGACGAGCAGTGTCCTGCCGGCGATCCGCTGCTGGTAACCCAGGAGGAAGTCCTGGACGGTCGCGTGGTCGGTCGCGAACAGCGCTTTGAGCTCCGGGAACGACGCGACGAACCGTGCGGTCAGCCCGAGTCGCGTGAGCCGCTCCTCGTGCAGCCGCCTGACCACGCGCTCTGCGCGAACCAGCTCGGCCTCGACCGCTTCCCCCGCCGCTCGATCGGCCGTTACGCGCACGAGCCCCCACGCCGCACCGGTCAGCAGCAGGAGAAGACCGCACGAGACCGCAAGGAGCCACGCGAAACTCCGTCGCACGAATCCGATGTCGATGTCACCGCCAGATACTGGCGCTGCGTCTTCCGCTTTTCCCATCACCTCCAGAAAGAGCGCGAGGTCGCGCGCCGTTTCCGGACGATCGGCGGGGCGCTTTTCGAGGCAGCGTTCGATGACCCTGGCGACGGCGGGCGCGAGACCGGGAACGGCGCGGGCAACCGGGGCAGGATCCTCGCGCAGGACCGCTGTCTGTGTTTCCGGCGTCGTCGCGCGTCGGAACGGATGCGTCCCGGTCAGCATTTCGTACATGACCACGCCGAATGCAAAGAGATCGGAGCGGGGCGTCGCCGGCTCGCCCAGGAGCTGCTCGGGCGAGACGTAGCCCACCGTCCCGACGAGCAGGCCAGTCCGCGTGATCGGCCGCGCTCCCTCGTCTCGTTCCCCGAGCAGCGCTCCTTCGTACGACGCAATACCGAAATCAAGGATCTTCACGCGGCCGTCGCGCGTGACGAAAACGTTGTCAGGCTTCAGGTCACGGTGCACGATGCCGCGGGCGTGCGCCGCCGCAAGGCCGTTGGCGATCTGCAGGCCGTACTCCATCGCCTTGCCGGGCGTCAGCGGCCCGCCGGCCGCGATCCGCTGGCGGAGCGTTTCTCCCTCGAGGAGCTCGGTGACGACGAAGTGGACATCCGCTGCGGTGCCGACATCGTGAAGGGCGAGGATGTTCGGATGGTTCAGCGCGGCCACGGCGCGCGCCTCCCGCTCGAAGCGTGCCAGCGCATCGATCGTCTCCGAGCTGCTCCTCGGCAGCACCTTGATGGCAACTTCGCGCGCCAGCCGCGTGTCGTGCGCCCGGTACACCTCCCCCATCCCGCCTGCAGCGATGAGTCCCACGATTTCGTACGGACCGAGTCGGGCGCCGACAGCGAGCTCATCCGGCTCCGCCAGGAACTCCTCCACGAGCGGGCCCTCGAACGCGCCGCCAGGCTTCAGGAAGGGATCGTCATCATCGCTCTCGCGCAGCAGCATGTCGAGGACCAGGCGGACCTCGTCATTCGCACAGTGCGCGTCGAGGAACGCCGAGCGCGCCTCCGAAGGCCGCTCGAGCGCTTCCCTGAGCAGGCTATCGACATCCGGCTCGCGATGCATTTCTGCCTGCCCGTTCATGGCGTGCCTGGGGAAGGGTGCGCTCGACCGCCTGCAGGCTCGGACGCGTGACCGAGGCCGCGCGTCGCGCGCATCGCCTGCCTCAACCACGCCTTGGCGCGCAGCCAGTCTCGCTCCACTGCCGGACTGGAGACGCGTAGCGCTCCAGCGGTCTCGGCCTCGCTGAACCCGGCGAAGAAGCGGCACTCGACAACCTGCAGGAGCCGGGGCTCCATGGCCGCGAGACGATCGAGAAGCTCGCTGACCGCCACGAGCCGATCGGCTTGTTGCCGGATCGCGATCTCTCGCGGATCGACGTCCACGCGATCGCCCGCGCCCCCTCGCTTCTGAGCCTGTCGCCGGCGAGCGTAATCGACGAGGACCTGGCGCATGGCGTGTGCCGTGACCGCAAAGAAGTGATTGCGATCCTGCCAATCCACCTGTGTCTGGTCAATCAATTTCAGGTAGGCCTCGTGGACGAGGGCGCCGGTATCGAGGGAAACGCCCGGCCGCCACCGCCCGAGCTGGCTGCGGGCGATACGGCGCAGCTCGGGGGAGAGCAGTTCAACGAGCCGGTTGAAGGCGCCTGTCTCGCCTTCGCGATGGGCGACGAGGAGAGCCGTGATGCCTTCGGGTCCTGACAGCGGTCTTCCTCCTCGGGCACGTCACCGGTGCCGGCGGACCGTCAGGGCGGCAACCACACGCCCTGTGCGCCGGCCGCAGGTTCTGTCGGGTACGAGTGGCGCTCCGCGTATTAGAAGGGAAAAGCATCGGAGGCGCAAGGCGGCCACAACAGTGAGCTCCGGAGTAAGCCGTTGACATGCCGGCCGCCGAGGGCCGATTATCCGCGTGTCGTTCGCGAGTCCTGCCAGGGAGGGCGAAGAGTGACCTGGAGGAGAAAGACATGCGGCTCCGGTTCCTGATTGTTCTCGTACTGGCGGCGCCCTTTTGCGTTGTTTACGCATCGGGCGCCATGGCGTCTGGCAGCAGCGCTCAGGCGCCGGGGCAGGTGGCCAACCCACGCACGCCCGATGGCAAGCCGGATCTGTCTGGATTCTGGCAGGCCATGACCACGGCGTCGTGGGACGTCCAGGCCCATGCGGCCCAGAAAGGCGTGCCCGGCGGTCCGGGCATCGTCGAAGGCAACGAGATTCCGTATCAGCCCTGGGCGCTGGCGAGGAAGAAGGAGAACTACGAACAGCGGGCCACGCGAGACCCCGACAACAAGTGTTACCTGCCAGGTATTCCGCGCCTCAACTACATGCCGTTCCCGTTTCAGATCATCCAGACAGCGGACGAAATCATCACGCTGTACGAGTACGTGCACGCCGTTCGCTACATCTTCATGAAGGGCGAGCACCCCAAGGGTCCCATCGACTGGTGGATGGGGGACTCGCGCGGCCGCTGGGAGGGCGACACGCTCGTCGTCGATGTCGTCCACTTCGACGACCGGACCTGGTTCGACAAGGCCGGCAACTTCCACTCGGATGCGCTGCATCTCGTCGAACGCTTTACGATGATGGGCCCCGATCACATCCAGTACACCGTGACAGTCGAGGATCCGAAAGTGTTCACGCGGCCCTGGAACATGAGCACGATCCTGTATCGCCACAAAGAGAAGCTGTTTCAGTTGTACGACTACGAATGCTACGGCTTCGACTATCAGCACCTCTATCCCTATCCTGAAATGAGGGTTCCGCGATGAGAACCGAATGCACGATCGCGCTGCTCGGGGTCGCCGTGCTCGCGTTGACGGCGGTGCCCATGTACGGTCAGGCGCGCGAGGAGGCCGCCAAGAGCCCGCCGCCGCCAATCGGCCGCACGCCGGATGGGCAGCCGAACGTCCAGGGTATCTGGGGCGCGACGATGGCTGGGTCGGTCTCGCTGACCAATCCGGTCAGCGCAGATCAGGATTTCCAGAAGCAGAACATCAAGCTGCCCAGCCGGATCATCGATCCGCCCGACGGCCTGCTGCCGTACCAGCCGTGGGCGGAGAAGAGACGGAATCAGCAGGCGATCGATTACGCCTGGCCGACCCAGCCCGAGCACATCGATACCCAGCATCGCTGCCTGCTGTCGGGGGTGCCGCGCCTCTATACGATCGTGCCGACGTACAAGATTGTGCAGACCCCGGGCCAGGTCATCTTCATCTGGGACGCGTACCATGCCTACCGGGTGATTCCACTCGACAACCGCCCGCATCCGCCGTCGCACGTCAAGCTCTGGATGGGCGACGCACGCGGCCGCTGGGAGGGGAATACGCTGGTCGTCGACACCGCCAATGTTCTCGGCGCTCGACTCACCTACACCGGCGATTTCTACAGCGACAACGCGCACATCGCCGAACGTTTCACGTTCCGCGACTCCAATACGATGATCTACGAGGCGACGGTCACCGACCCGACCGTCTTCACGCGGCCCTGGACGATGCGCGTGACGCACACACGGCGGCCGACTGAAGAGTTCTGGGAATCAGCGTGCTGGGAGGGGATCGTCGATCCTGACGAGTTCCTGATAAAAACGGGTTCGCCGCGGCCCTCGCCATGACGAGGTCCGTGCGGAAGAAGAAACACGTC
>DATDHP010000500.1:0-5152 GCA_036521515.1 Vicinamibacterales bacterium | reverse complement strand
CCTGGAGTTCCCGCTTCCCGGTTCGCGCTTCTCCGTTCGTTCAATCTTCGTCGTTCAGGTCAGGTTCCGGCTTCAGGTTCCGGGTTCAGGTTCAATGAACAGCGAACCATGATGGAACCGGACCGGTGAACCCGAACCTGAACCTGAACACGAACCGGCACGTGAGAAGCGCGATCGATGAACAGCAGATTCCTTCGGGGGTTCTATAATGGTGGGATGCCCATGGCGATTCGCCGTGACATCGGCCAACTGCTGATCGGCAGCCTTCCCGCGACGACGATTCCTTCCGAGCTGCGAACGTTGGCGCGCGAGTTTCAGATGGGCGGCGTCATCCTGTTTTCGCGCAATATCGAAGCCCCCGAGCAGGTCGCCGAGCTTTCCCGCGACGCGCAGCAGCTGGCGACCGAGTCGCCGCTTTGGGTCAGCGTGGACCAGGAAGGCGGCCGCGTCGCGCGACTGCGCGCCCCGTTTACCGAGTGGCCGCCGATGGCCACGCTTGGCCGCAGCGGCGACCCGGCGCTCGCCCGGCGCTTCGCCTCGGCGCTCGCGGCCGAGTTGAGGGCGGTCGGCATCACGCTCGATTACGCGCCCGTCCTCGACATCCACACCAACCCGAAGAACCCGGTGATCGGCGATCGCGCGCTGGCCGAAACGGCCGACTTGGTGGCGACGCTCGGGACATCGATCGTCAGCGGACTCCAGGACAATGGCGTGGCGGCCTGCGGCAAGCACTTCCCGGGACACGGCGACACTTCCGCGGACTCGCACTTCGACCTTCCCATCGTCGAGCATCCGCCCGACCGCCTGCGGCGCGTGGAGCTCGTGCCGTTCCGCGCGGCCACGCGCGCGGGAGTTGCCTTCATCATGACGGCGCACGTCCTGATCCCCTCGCTGGATGAAGAACAGCCGGCCACGCTGTCGCCACGCATCGTGCGTGCCCTGTTGCGCGAGGAGATCGGATATCAGGGCGTGATCCTGAGCGACGACCTCGAGATGAAGGCGATCGCCAGGACCTACGTCGTGCCCGACGCCGCGGTGCAGGCAATCTCCGCCGGATGCGACGGCATCCTGATCTGCAGCGGCAATATCGAAGTACAGGCCGCGACGCTCGAGGCATTGGTTCATGCGGCGGAAAGCGGGCGCATCTCCTACAAGCGGCTCGACGACGCCCTGACACGGCAGCGGCGCGCGAAGGAGCGCTTCCTGGCCATGCCCGTGACTCCTGGCACGTCGACCGCCCTGCGCCACGTGCTCGGCCGTGACGAGCACCGCCGCATCGCCGACGAGATGGCGCGCTACTCGTAGCAATGCAAAATGCAACAGCAAAAATGCAAAACGGAATAGAACGCCGGCGTTTGCCATTGAGCATTGAGCATTGGGCATTGTGAGTTCCTGGTGAAAAAACCGCGCGCTCTCAAACCGGGCGATCGGATTGCCGTGGTATCGCCCGCCAGCCCGTTTGCGGTCCAGGAATTCGAACAAGGCATTGCCGAGCTCCGTCGTCTCGGTTTCGACCCCGTGTACGACGAGTCGGTGTTCGAGCGGTCGGTGTTCACCTCTGGTCCGCCAGAGGCGCGTGCCGCCGCGTTCGTGCGCGCCTGGTCCGAGCCGTCCGTCGCGGCGCTCATTGCTGTCCGCGGTGGCTACGGCAGCGTGCAGCTCCTCCCGGTGCTCGAAAACTGGGAGCCGGAGCGCACGCCGAAACTGTTCATTGCCTACAGCGACAACACGTCGCTGCTCTCGTGGCTCACGACGAAGCGCGGGATCGCCGCGCTTCACGGCCCGATGCTCGAGGGCCGCCTGGCCGGCGGGCCCGGCAACTACGACGAAGCGTCGTTCATGCGCCTGCTGCAGGGCGCCGGTGCCGGTTTTGAAATGCGACCTGACGGCCTCGAAACGCTGAAGGCCGGTGAGGCCGTCGGGCCGCTGTTCGGCGGGACCATGACACAGCTGGCAGCGTCGCTCGGCACGCCCTTCGCCTTCGATCCGCCTGACGGCTCCATCCTCTTCTTCGAGGACGTGAACGAGCGCCCGTACAGGATCGACCGGCTGCTGATGCAGCTGCGCCTGAGTGGCATACTGGCGCGCGCGCGCGCCCTGGTGTTTGGCGAGATGCGCGGCTGCGATGACGCGGGCGGCGAGCTCAGAGCCCGCGACGTGATTGCCTCGGCAACTGAAAGCTTCCCCGGGCCCGTGGTGGTGGGGTTCCCATCGGGGCATACCACGGGACCCTGCTGGACGCTGCCACTCGGTACGTCGGTGCGGGTGGAGGCCGGCCCGCATCCGTCGCTGACCGTAGAGGAGTCACCGGTTGAGTGAGAGGCTGCGGATACATCTGATTGGCGTGTGCGGAACCGCGATGGCCACGCTGGCCGCCCTGTTGATGCGGCGCGGGCACGACGTCCGCGGATCCGACCAGAACGTCTACCCGCCGATGAGCGACTTCCTCGCCGCGGAACGCATCCGGACCATGACCGGCTACTCCGCCGACAACATCACGGGCGACATCGACCTCGTCGTGATCGGGAACGCGATCTCCCGTGGCAACGTGGAGCTCGAGGCGGTTCTCGAGCGCAAGATCCGGTATTGCTCCCTGCCAGAGGCCGTTCGCGACCAGTTTCTCTGGGGCGCGCGCTCCGTCGTGCTGGCCGGTACGCATGGCAAGACGACGGCGACGTCGCTGACCGGATGGCTGTTGACGCACGGGAAGCTGGATCCCACGGTGCTGGTCGGCGGCATCGCCCTGAACTTCGGCGACGGCGGATCGAGCTACCGCGTTGGCGCCGGCCGCCATTTCGTGATCGAAGGTGACGAGTACGACAGCGCCTACTTCGACAAGACCGCGAAGTTCCTGAAGTACTTGCCGGACGTGGCCGTCATCAACAACATCGAGTTCGATCACGCGGATATCTACGCCAACATCGACGAAGTGCGTCTCGCCTTCCGCCGCCTGGCCAACCTGGTGCCGCGCAACGGACTGCTGCTTCTTGGCGCGGACAGCCCGGACGCGGCGGCGTTGCGGAGCGCGGCGGTCAGCCCGGTCGAGACGTACGGTCTCGGCGAGGGGCTGAACTGGCAGGCGACCGACGTCGAGCACGCCGACGGCATCACGCATTTCAAGGTCCGGCGCGACGGCCAGCTCTTCGGGCGGTTCGCGTCGCCGCTCCTGGGGCTGCACAACGTGCGGAACGCGCTGGCTGCAATTGCGGTCGGCGTGAACGCCGGTCTCCACCCGCAGGCGCTCGCTGAGGGGCTGCGACAGTTCAAGGGCATCAAGCGCCGGCTCGAGACCGTCGGCGTCGGTGGCGGCGTGACCGTCCTGGACGACTTCGCGCACCACCCGACCGCGGTCCACGAGACGCTGTCGGCGCTGCGCATCGGCTATCCGGCGCGCCGAATCTGGGCCGTGTTCGAGCCGCGGTCCGCCTCGTCGTGCCGGCGCGTCTTTCAGCAGGATTTCGCCCGGGCGTTCGCGGCGGCGGACGAAGTGGTCGTGGCCGCGGTGTTTCGCTCGGCCCTCCCGGAGTCGGAGCGCCTCTCCGCCGGGCAGCTCGTGGACGATCTCCGCGCCGCCGGGCAGCGGGCCCGCCACATCCCCGACGTGGATGAAATCATCAGCACGATCGTCGGCGAGCACCGTGATGGCGATATTGTGGTACTCATGTCCAACGGCGGTTTCGGCGGCATTCACAGGAAGCTGCTGCAGGCGCTCGCCTCGTGACCAATTCCGCATCACGCATTCGTGAAGCCGGCGACTCCGCGCTCCTGCTGGAGCTCGAAGGAGTCATCGATGCCGACGTGAACACGCGGGTCATCGCGATCGCCACGGTCGTGCGTGAGGCGTCCATCGCGGGCGTTCGGGCCGTGGTGCCGACGTATCGATCAGTGGCCGTGTTCTTCGACCCGCTCGTCACCGACGCACCGCTGGTGGCCCAGGTCCTCCGCGATGCCCGGCATGGCGAGTCCGCCGCGGTGCCTTCGCGAACCGTCGAGGTGCCGGTCGCGTACGGCGGTGAGCACGGTCCCGACCTCGAGCAGGTGGCCGCCCGCGCCGAGATCTCGGTGCAGGACGTCATCGAACGTCACGCCTCCACTTCGTACCGCGTCTACATGCTCGGGTTCCTTCCCGGGTTTGCGTACATGGGCACGGTCGACGAGTCGATTGCGGCGCCGCGGCGCGCCACGCCGCGCGTGCGCGTTCCGGCCGGATCGGTCGGCATTGCGGGCCGTCAGACAGGGGTCTACCCACGCGAGTCGCCGGGGGGCTGGCAGCTGATCGGCCGCACGCCGGTGGAGGTCTTCGATCCGGCGCGTGTTCCGGCGTCGTTGTTCGCGCCCGGGAACGAGGTCCGGTTCGTCCCCCTGACTGCCCGCGAGGCAGCGGCCGGCTTCGATCGGCCCAGGGTTCGTCTCGACGCTGACCCTGCGAGCGCACGTGCCGCACCGGGCGTCACGAGCTCGTCGGGCCGCCAGCTCACCGTGATCAAGCCCGGCCTCCTCACCACGATCCAGGACCGCGGCCGGTGGGGACACCAGGCGTTTGGCGTGTCCGTGTCAGGACCGATGGACGAGACGTCGTATCGCCTCGCCAACGCAATCGTTGGCAATCCAAGCGGCGCGGCCGTCCTCGAGGCGACGGTTACCGGTCCCGAGCTCCGGGTTGAGACGGAAGCCATCATGGCGGTCACCGGAGCCGACCTCGGCATCTCGCTCGACGGCGTGCCGATGGCGCTCAATGCCGCCGTCCTGTGCGCGGGCGGAAGTGTGATCAGGTGCGGCGAGCGCCGCAACGGCGCACGGGCGTACCTCGCATTCGACGGCGGCATCGGGACGCCGCCGGTCCTTGGCAGCCGGGCCACGCACATGGTCAGCGAGCTCGGCGGGATCGCCGGGCGCGCGTTGAAAGCGGGTGACGTGATCCCGCTCCAGCCGCGCAGCCCCGCGTCGGCCCGGCCGAAGCCTCGCGCCGGCGGGCCGATCGCCATGGGCGGCGCGCGGCTGCGCGTCCTGCTGGGACCGCAGGACGAATTCTTCGCGCCGGCGGCGGTCGAGACGCTGCAGCGCACGCGCTTCACGATCACGGCGCAGTCCGACCGAATGGGCTATCGGTTGGCCGGCCGGGCGCGCATCGAGCGGGCGTCCCAGCAGGAGA
>DATDHP010000499.1:0-1685 GCA_036521515.1 Vicinamibacterales bacterium | reverse complement strand
CGCCGCTCGGCAGCTGGCCCTTGTAATCCTCGAACTTCAGCAGGCCGAGCAGATTGCCGCCGATGGCAGGTGGCGTGACCAGCGCCGTCATGAATTCGATATAGAGGTCGTCGTCCGTGCCGAGCGGCCAGTCGAGCTTGGCGCCGGCTGCGCCCGCATTGGCGAGGGCCTCCGCAACTTCGCCCGAGGTCACCCGCCGTTCCACCAGGGCGCCCTCGGCGACGAGGTCGTCCCAGGGCTTGATGCTGAAGCCCTCGAGATCGAGAGTGGGCACGGTCACAGCGGGCACGGCGGGCACTCCCGTCGCAGCCGTATCGGGGATCACTGCCGTGTCACCAGCCCGCACAGCGGTCCGCGCTGCGCGCGCACGCAGAACCAGCCCTGCCGTGGTGAGGACGGCAGCCCGCATGGCGCGCGCGCTGATGGTTGCGCCATCGACGTAGTCCGGCGGCAGCGCGTTGGTGCCGCCGCGGAGCGGCCTGCCGGCTTCGCGCGCAAGCAGCGTGTCGAGCTGGCGCTGGCGCACGCGATCGTGAACGATCATCGACTCCTGGTGGAAGATGACTTTCGCCCCCGTGATGCGGCCGCTGAGATCGACGCCGCCGATGACGTCGAACGGTGTCGTCGAATAACCCGGCGCGGCGATGATGTCCAGGGTCGAAAACACGTAGGCGACAATTTTGTCGCCCTTGAAGACCGCGATCGCCGGCGGCTGGCCTTCCTCCATCCCGAGACGTTCAGCGCCGGGATAGACCACGGCCATGACCGCGGGCGTCAGCCGTTCGCGCAGCTTACCCGGCTCAGCCATCGCCGCTGATGCGAAGCCTAGTGCTATCAACGACATGCACGTACTGCGCACCCATGTTCCTGAATCGCGGAGGTGCATCGTATGGAGCGCAGACAGAGGGTTCAACATCCGAATTCGAGCTGAGGATGGCCGAACGGACCGAGAAAGCAGGCGAAAGTTAGCACAGTTGGCCGAATCGGACGTCTGTGCGACTGAATTTACGTTGTAAGAGGGATACGTTGGGTGTAGCCTACGCGCTGAAGCGATCCGTTTGCCGTGGGAGGGAGCGACATGATTCGAACCCGAGCCCTGGCGTCCACGACCATTGCAATTGCCGGTGCGGTGTTCTTATCCGCGGCAACATTGCCGGCGCAGAATGCTCCGCCCGCGACCCCTTCCGCAGCCGCTACCGCCCATCGCGCGACGCTGGATAAATATTGCGTCACCTGTCACAGCGGTGCCACGCCATTGGCAGGGCTCCGCCTGGACAACGTGGACACCGCCAATCTGGAGACCAATGGCGCCACGTGGGAGAAGCTGGCGCGCAAGCTGCGCAACCGCGAGATGCCGCCTGCCGGCATGCCACGGCCCGATGCGGCCACCTACGACGCGATCGTCAGGTATATCGAGACCGGACGCGATCGCCTCGCGGAGACCAGACCAAATCCGGGACGCCGCACGGTCCACAGGCTCAACCGAACTGAGTACGGGAATGCCGTTCGCGATTTGCTGGCGCTGGAGATAGACGTCGCGGAGATGTTGCCGGCCGACGACATCGGCTACGGCTTCGACAACATCGCGGATGTGTTGCAGGTATCGCCGGTCCTGCTGGAACGATATCTGTCGGCGGCGCGCAAGATCAGCCGCACCGCGGTGGGCGATACCACGATTCCTGTCG
>DATDHP010000498.1:0-4160 GCA_036521515.1 Vicinamibacterales bacterium | reverse complement strand
CGATCCCGACAGGAACGCGACCGCGAAGAAGCCGAACAGGTTGATCGCGACCGTGTACTGCGCGAACCGGAGCGTGGGGAGCGGTACGCCGGCGCCCGGCTGCCACGATGCCGGTAGAAATGCCGGCATGTCGACGTACTGCGCGGCGACGGTTGCCAGGTAGAGCAGCGCGCTCAGGGCAGCCACCTGCAGTGCGCCGCGGAGGAAACGGATCGTGCTGGCGGCGATGATCGGCAGCACGTAGAGCGACGAGAAATAGCTGGTGATGCCGCCGGTCACGTAGATGAAGGCGGACACCAGGAGGGCGTCCGTGCCCAGCTGGACGTCCAGGAGCCACGGGTAGCGGTCAACGAGGCGGAGCGTCGCGATGTTCAGGACACTCAACCCGTAGGTCACAGCAATCAGGAAGAAGAACGGGTCGATCGGGAACGATCCCGGGCGGCTGATCTGGATCAGGATCGCCCAGCCGAGCAGCAGCGTGCCCACGACGACCCTGACGGTGATGAGCGTCGCCAGCCGCGAGCGGGAGTCCATCAGGCGGCCACCGCCGCTTCGTTCGACCAGTCTGCACTGTCACGTAGCCACGGAGACACGGAGACACGGAGGTCGGTCATCTCGGGATCTGAGCATTTGCAATCTTCAAATTGAAGATCTTCAGCACCGAAGACGATCCAGCTCCGTGCCTCCGTGACTCCGTGGCCCGTGGCGGTGAACAGATGCATTACGCACCAGTGAGCTTGCTGATCAGGCTGAAGATCGGCATGTACATCGCGATGACGATGCCGCCGACGATGCCGCCGAGCAGCGCGATCATCAGCGGCTCGAGCAGCGTGAGCAGGCCGGCCACCGCCACGTCCACCTCTTCCTCGTAGAAGTCCGCGATCTTCGACAGCATCGTGTCGAGCGCGCCGGTCGCCTCGCCGACGCCGATCATCTGCACGACCATCGGCGGGAACACGGCCGTCTCCTTGAGGGGCTTCGCGATCGTCTCGCCGCGCTCGATGCTCTTGCGCGTCGTCAGGATCGCCTCCTCGATGATGGCGTTGCCCGAGGTACGCGCCGTGATGTCGAGCGCTTCGAGGATGGGCACGCCGGAGGCCAGCAGCGTCGACAAGGTGCGGCAGAACCGCGCGACCGCGATCTTCCGCATCAGCACGCCGAGCACCGGCAGCTTCAGCGTGATCGCGTCGATGACCTTGCGGCCGTTCGGCGTCCCGTAGTACCAACGGAACCCGAACGCCGCCGCGACGATCGCGGCGATGATGAACGGCATGAACCGGACCAGGCCGTTGCTGAGCGCGATCACGATGCGCGTGGGCAGCGGCAGCTGGGCGCCGAGGCCGGCGAACAGGTTGGCGAAGGTCGGGATGACCTTCCAGAGAATGACGCCGACGACGACCGCCGCGATCACGATGACCGCAACCGGATACACCATCGCCGACTTGACCTGGCTCTTGAGCTTGACGCTCTTCTCGATGTAGGTCGCCAGGCGCTTGAGAATCGTGTCGAGGATGCCGCCGGCCTCGCCCGCCGCGATCATGTTCGTGAAGAGCGGGTCGAACGCCTTCGGGTGCTTCCGCATCGCATCGGCGAGCGTCGCCCCCGCTTCGACGTCCGCGCGCGTGGCGAGGATCGTCTGCGAGAAGTTCTTGACCTCCTCCTGCGTGCCGAGGATCTCGAGGCACTGGACGAGGGGAAGGCCCGCGTCGATCATCACCGAGAACTGGCGCGTGAAGACCGCCAGGTTCTTGGCGGGCACCGCCTTGGCCTTGAACGTCGTGGGCCCGGCGGCCTTGGCCGCCTTCTCCTTCACCGGGTTGATCCGCGTGACGAGCACCTGCTCGCGGCGCAGCGCCGCGACGGCGGCCTCCATGGTGTCCGCGCTGTGCTCGCCGCTGACCGTCCGGCCCGCGCGTGTCCGTCCGCTGTATGCGAAAGTTGCCATTACTGCTCCCAGGCCGACCTGAAGGTCGGCCTCTACACTCCCAGGCCGACCTGAAGGTCGGCCTCTACACCCGTTCTCGCCCTACCCGCCCTACCCGCCCTACCTGCCCGCCACCGGCCTCGTCACGCCCGGCCTTCCGAGACCGGCACCGGCCACTACTCCCACCCCGCGGTTGATCATTTCCAGCAGCTCCTCGCGGTTCGAGGAGGCCGCCAGCGCGCCGTCGAGGGTAATCAGCCTCTTCATGTAGAGCGTCGCCAGCGCCTGGTTCGCCGTCTGCATCCCCAGCTTCTCCTGGCCGGTCTGCATCGCCGAGTAGATCTGGTGGATCTTGTCCTCGCGAATCAGGTTCCGGATGGCCGGCGTCGGGATCATGATCTCCAGCGACGCCACGCGGCCGCCGCCAATCTTCGGCAGCAGCACCTGGCAGACGATGCCCTCGAGCACGAGCGAGAGCTGCGTCCGGATCTGGCTCTGCTGGTGCGCCGGGAAGATGTCGATGATGCGGTTGATCGTCTGCGCCGCGGAGTTGGTGTGCAGCGTGCCGAACGTCAGGTGACCCGTTTCGGCGATGCGCAGCGCGGCTTCCACCGTCTCGAGGTCGCGCATCTCGCCGATGAGGACGATGTCCGGGTCCTCGCGCAGCGCGGCGCGCAGCGCGTTCGAGAAGCTCTGCGTGTCGTGGTGCACCTCGCGCTGGTTCACGAGGCAGCCCTGGTGCTGGTGCACGAACTCGATCGGATCCTCGATGGTGAGGATGTGGTCCCTGCGCTCCTTGTTGATCATGTCGATCATCGCCGCCAGCGTCGTCGACTTGCCGGATCCTGTGGGCCCCGTGACCAGCACGAGACCGCGCGGCCGCTCGGCGAGCGTCGCGAGCACCGGCGGCAGGTTGAGCTCCTGGAAGTTCCTGACCTTCTCGGGGATCAGCCGGTAGACGGCGGCCACCGCGCCGCGCTGGTTGAACATGTTGCAGCGGAAGCGCGCGAGCCCCGTGATACCGAACGAGAAGTCGAGCTCGAGCGACTCCTCGAAGCGCTTCTTCTGCGCGTCGGTGAGGACGCTGTACGTGAGCTGCTTGGTCTCGGCTGCCGTCAGCGATGCTCCTTCCACGCGCTCCAGGTGGCCGTGCACGCGGATCTGTGGCGGCGTGTCGGTCGTGATGTGGAGGTCCGAGCCTTCGAGCTCGACCACCCTGCGGAGCAGTTCGGGTAATGTGGCCATCGTCGATTCAACTCCCAATTCCCAATTCCCAATTCCCAACGAACCCCTGTAATCGGCATCGGGAGTCGGGAGTTGGAGTTGGGAGTTACTTCACGGTTTCTCTCACGATTTCCTCGATCGTCGTGACGCCGTCCTTGACCTTGCGAAGACCACTGGTCCGCAGGGTCAGCATGCCCTCCTCGACCGCCTTGCGGCGGAGCTCGAGGGCCGACGCCCCGACGAGAATCAGCTCACGCAGCTCCTCGGTCACTTCCATGACCTCGTACAAGCCGACGCGCCCCTTGTAGCCGGTGTTGTTGCACTTCTCGCAGCCCTTGCCGCGATTGGGGACCACCGTCTTCGCATCCTCGGGAGAGAAACCCGCCTGGATCAGCGCCGCCGCCGGCGTCGGGTGCGGTTCCGTGCAGTTCCTGCAGATGCGGCGCACGAGGCGCTGGGCGCAGACCAGGTTGAGCGAGCTCGCCACGAGGAACGGCTCGATGCCCATGTTCATGAGACGGTTGACCGTGCTCGGCGCGTCGTTGGTGTGCAGCGTCGAGAGCACGAGGTGGCCGGTGAGCGCCGCCTTGACGGCAATCTCCGCCGTCTCGAAATCGCGGATTTCGCCGACCAGGATGATGTTGGGGTCCTGGCGGAGGAAGCTGCGCAGCGCGGCGGCGAAGTTCAGCCCGATGTTCTCGCGCACCTGCACCTGGTTGACGCCGACGAGGTTGAACTCGACCGGATCCTCCGCCGTCATGATGTTCGTCTCCGGCGTGTTGATCCGCGAGATCGACGAATAGAGCGTGTTCGTCTTGCCGGATCCGGTCGGACCGGTGACGAGTACCATTCCCCACGGCTTCTGGATGTTGGCCTCGAACCTGGCGAGCGACTCGGACTCGAACCCGAGCTTCGTCATGTCGAGCATCAGCTTGTCCTTGTCGAGCAGACGCATGACGATCTTCTCGCCGAAGAGCGTCGGCAGGCAGGACACGCGGAAGTCGATGTCCTT